>NZ_JBIAHA010000026.1:0-138769 GCF_042870175.1 Streptomyces sp. NPDC006643
GGACGTACGTGGATGACTCCGACAACGCGGCGAGCGTGCGTGCCAGGCGTCGAGAGCCAGACGCGACTTTGCGGACACGCCCTAGGGGGTGTCCGGTCGGCTCTCGCGGTAGGCCGCCAGGTCCGCGTACAGGCCGGATCGGGAGACCCCCAGCCGTTCGGCGACGCGCGGCACCGCGTTGCGCATCTTGAACACGCCCCGCCGGTCGAGGGCTCCGACCAGGCCGAGCCGTTCGGCGCGGGTGAGAGCGTCGAACGGCTTGCCCCGGGCGAGCTGTTCGGTGCGTACGACAGCGTCGACGACCTCTTCGAAGTCGTTCGTGAACGTGGTGGCCGGAAGTTCGACCGGCGCGGTGCCGGCGAGCGCGGACAGGACGTCGGCCGCGTCGCGCAGGGCCGTCACGTCGATGTTCACGCACAGCGCGCCGAAGACCTGGCCCGTCGCGTCCCGCAGCGGCATCGTCGACGACTTGAGCACGCGGCCGTCCGGGCCGCGCGACAGGTAGTTCAGATCGTTGGTCGCTTCCTCGCCCTTGGCGAGCACGGAGAGCCCGATCTCGCTCAGCGCCCCGCCGACCCGCCGCCCGGTCACCTGCCCCGCCACCGCCACCACCGACTGGTCGCCCCGCCGGTAGTCGTGCAGGACGACCTCGCACGACGGGCCGAACGTGGCCGCCAGCCCGTCCACGACCGGCATCAGCGCGGCCAGGATCGCGTCGCCTGATGTGTCGGACACGCGGTACCTCCCTCTCTCTTCCGCTCTCTTCCGAATCTCTCTTCCGGCTTGGACGGGAAGTCTATAGCGTGGACGTATAGTCCAGATCGATGTCCGGTCATTCCGGCCCGGGAAGGGAAGCAGCAGATGCCTCAGTCGCCGACCTACGACGACGTCCAGGACGCGGCCACGCGCATCGCGCCGTACGCGCACCGCACCCCCGTACTGCGCTCGCGCCTCATCGACGAACAGCTCGGCGTCGAGGTGGTGTTCAAGTGCGAGAACTTCCAGCGCGTCGGCGCCTTCAAGTTCCGTGGCGCTTTCAACGCCCTGTCGCGGTTCACACCCGAGCAGCGGCGTGCCGGGGCGGTCGCCTTCTCCTCGGGCAATCACGCCCAGGCGGTCGCCCTCTCCGCCCAACTGCTGGGCATGCCCGCCACGATCGTGATGCCGCACGACGCGCCCGCCGCGAAGGTCGCCGCGACCAAGGGGTACGGGGGACAGGTCGTCACGTACGACCGCTACACCGAGGACCGGGAAGAGATCGGCCGCGCACTGGCCGCCGAACGAGGTCTGACGCTGATCCCGCCGTACGACCACCCGCACGTCATCGCGGGCCAGGGCACCGCGGCCAAGGAACTCTTCGAAGAGGCCGGCGATCTGGACGCCCTGTTCGTACCCCTCGGCGGCGGCGGTCTGCTCTCCGGCTCCGCTCTGTCCGCGAAGGCCCTGTCGCCGCACTGCCGGCTGTACGGCGTCGAACCCGAAGCCGGCGCCAAGGCGGCGCGGTCCGTCCGGCAGGGCTCCGTCGTCCATATCGACACCCCGAAGACCATCGCCGACGGCGCGCAGCCCCAGCATCTGGGCGCGTTCACGTTCGACGTCATCCGCCGTGAGGTCGCCGACTTCCACACCGCCACCGACACCGAACTGGTCGAAGCCATGCGGGTGTTCGCCACCTATCTGAAGATCGTGGTCGAGCCCACCGGCTGCCTCGGGTTCGCGGGAGTCCGCGACCTGGCCGCCCGGCTGCGCGGGCAACGGGTCGGGGTGATCATCAGCGGCGGCAACATCGACCTCGACCGCTACGCGTCACTTCTGGCCACCTGACCCACCGGGCCACGGCGAAGGCGGAACCACGGCGAGGAGGGATCGTTGTCCACTCCGGAAGCTCGTACCCGCGCGGCGGACGCGGCAAGTTGAGGAGTCTCGGTGGCGGATGCGGATCTGACGGATCTGACGGACTCGATCGAATCGATGGAACAGCTCGCCACGGTCTGGCGCGCCATGGTGCTCGACCGGGACGCGGGCGCGGACGTGTCCGATCTGCCCGGCATCGCCGTCCGCTGGGCCGACTGCCGGTTCCCCTTCTGGAACTGCGTCACACTGACCGATGTCGGCGCCGACACGGAGCTGCTCGGGCAACGGCTGCGCCAGGCCGCCGACATCATGCGTACGAAGAAGCATCCCGGCTTCCTGTGGGTCTTCGAGGATCTTCTCGACGACGGGGCGCGTGCGGCGCTGGAGACAGCGGCCGGGCAGGCACTCCTCGAACACGCCTTCCCCGGCACCGGCATGGCCGGAGACCTGCTCCCCATCCCCGAGCCGCACCACCCCGACCTGACGTTCGAGCGCGTGAGCACCGAGGAACAGCTGCTCGCCTACGCCGACCTCAACTCACGTGCCTACGGCTTCGATCCGGAGCACGGCCGCGACGGACTCGCCGGCTCCGCGCTCTGGAAGAACGAGGTGCACGCGTACCTCGGCCTGCGTGACGGGGCTCCGGTGACCTGTGCGGGGACGGTGGAAGCCGACGGCCGCCTGTTCGTGGTGCTCGTCGCCACGGACCCGAAGTGGGAGCGCAGAGGTTACGGCGAGGCGGTGACACGCAAGGCGCTGTACGAGGGGGCCCGCGCCACCGGACTGACCCGCGCCACGCTGCACGCGACCGTCGCCGGGGCGCCGGTCTACCCGCGTATCGGCTTCCGGCCGAACTCTCCGGTGCGTTTCTACAGTCTGAAGGGCTGACCGAACGTGGGGCCCGCCGTTCGAACACCATCCACCGGCCCGATAAACCTTATGTGGAACAAGATCCCCGCATCGAGGTAACTCAGCCGCTTCTCGCGGTGAGTTGGGGGCGACGGCCGTTAGCGTTCCCATCGATCTGGACGGACCGGCCGCGACTCGCGGCCGGGTCCGCGGATCGACCGCCGTCGCAAAGGAGAACGCGCCCCGATGACCGTTGACAGCAGCCCGGAAGCACAGCCGGAGTCACCACCGCAGTCCAGCCTTGGTACCGCGGCTGCCCGGAATCTCGCCACCACCACCAAGTCCGCCCCGCAGATGCAGGAGATCACCTCCCGGTGGCTGCTGCGGACACTGCCCTGGGTCGAGACCAAGGGCGGCGCCTACCGGGTGAACCGCCGGCTGACCTACACCGTCGGCGACGGCCGCGTGGAGTTCGTCCAGGACGGTGCCGGCGTCCGGGTCATCCCGCGCGAGCTGGGCGAACTCGCCCTGCTGACCGGCTTCGACGACGTCGACGTGCTCACCGCCCTCGCCGACCGCTGCGTCCAGCGCGACTTCCGCGCCGGAGAGACATTGGTCGAGCGCGGTACGCCCGCCGAACAGATCCACCTCATCGCGCACGGCCGGATCAACCAGACGTCCGTCGGCAAGTACGGCGACGAACTGGACGTCGCCGTCCTCGCCGACGGCGACCACTTCGGCGAGAACGCGCTGCTGGACGACGACGCGACGTGGGACTACACCGCCACCGCCGAGACCGGCGGCACCCTGCTCACACTGTCCCGCGCCGACTTCGCCGCCGTGATGTCCTCGGCGCCGGCCCTCCAGACCCATATCAGCCGGTTCAGCTCACTGCCCCTTCAGCGGCAGAACCGGCACGGCGAGGCCGAGATCGCGATGTCGGCCGGCCACACCGGCGAGGTCGCGCTGCCCGGCGCGTTCGTGGACTACGAGTTGAAGCCGCGCGAGTACGAACTGTCCGTCGCGCAGACCGTTCTCCGCATCCACACCAGGGTCGCCGACCTCTACAACGGGCCGATGAACCAGACCGAGGAGCAACTCAGGCTCACCATCGAGGCATTGCGCGAGCGCCAGGAGTACGAGCTGGTCAACAACCGCGAGTTCGGCCTCCTCCACAACGCCGACTTCAAACAGCGCATCCAGCCCCACTCCGGGCCGCCCACCCCGGACGATCTGGACGAACTGCTCTGCCGCCGCCGGGGCACCAAGGTCCTCCTCGCCCACCCGAAGACGATCGCCGCGATCGGCCGTGAGCTCAACAGCCGCGGGCTCTACCCGGACCATGTCGACCTCGGCGGCCAGCAGGTCCCGGCCTGGCGCGGCGTACCGATCCTGCCCTGCGGCAAGATCCCCATCACCAAGGAGAAGACCAGCTCGATCATCGCCATGCGCACCGGCGAGGACAACCAGGGCGTCATCGGGCTGCGCCAGACCGGACTGCCGGACGAGTACGAACCGGGCCTGTCGGTCCGCTTCATGGGCATCAGCGAGCAGGCGATCATCTCCTACCTCGTCAGCACCTACTACTCCGCCGCCGTCCTGGTGCCCGACGCCCTCGGGGTGCTGGAGAACGTGCAGATCGCCCGCACACGTTAGGGACGGCACGCTCCTCAACCACTTTCACCAAGGAGTCACGGATGCCCGACCCCGGGCCTTCCCCTCTGCAACCGAGCCCCGCCCTGGCACGGATCCTGGGCGGCCCCAGCGGTCTTGGCACAGCGAGCCTGCGTCTGGGCCGACAGACGGAACCTCCGGCTCCCGCCGAACTGCCTCCCGCCGGACTGTCTTCCGCCGAACCGTCTGCCGCGGAACTGCCTTCTGCCGAATCGTTTCTCGCGGCACGCGCCGGCACCGTCCCGGAGCCCTCGGCCTCTCCGGAGCCCGGGACCCCGGCGGCGGGCAGCCCCATCCCGGGGCTCTACCACCACCCGGTGCCGGAGCCCGATCCGGCACGGGTGGCGGAGGTCGGCCGCAGGATCAGGACGTGGGCGGTGGACGAGGTCCAGGCCTTCCCGCCCGAGTGGCAGGACCAGTTCGACGGCTTCTCCGTCGGGAGCTACATGGTCGCCTGCCACCCGGACGCCCCCACCGTCGACCATCTGATGATCGCCACTCGGCTGATGGTCGCCGAGAACGCGGTCGACGACTGCTACTGCGAGGATCACGGCGGCTCACCCGTGGGGCTCGGCGGCCGTCTGCTGCTGGCACACACGGCTCTCGACCCGCTGCACACGACGAAGGACTACGAGCCGCAGTGGGAGGAGTCGCTGCGGTCCGACGGACCCCGGCGCGCCTACCGCTCCGCCATGGAGTACTTCTGCCGCCAGTCCACCCCCTCGCAGGCCGACCGGTACCGGCACGACATGGCCCGTCTCCATCTGGGTTATCTCGCCGAGGCGGCATGGGCCGAGACCGACCACATGCCCGAGGTGTGGGAGTACCTGGCGATGCGCCAGTTCAACAACTTCCGCCCCTGCCCCACGATCACCGACACCGTCGGCGGTTACGAACTGCCCGCCGACCTGCACGCCCAGCCCGCCATGCAACGGGTCATCGCGCTCGCCGGCAACGCCACCACGATCGTGAACGACCTTTACTCGTACACCAAGGAACTCAACAGCCCAGGCCGGCACCTGAATCTGCCCGTGGTGATCGCCGACCGTGACGGTGTGTCCGACCGCGACGGCTATCTGAAGGCGGTCGAGGTCCACAACGACCTCATGCGCGACTTCGAAGCCGAGGCCGCCGCGCTGGCCGCCGCCTGTCCCGTCCCGAGCGTGCTGCGCTTCCTACGGGGAGTGGCCGTATGGGTCGACGGCAACCACTACTGGCACCAGACCAACACCTATCGATACAGCCTGCCCGATTTCTGGTAAGGAGCGCATTTCACAGTGACCAGCACCCAGCTCAGCAACGGCACGTCCGTGTACATCCCCGCCCCGGCGTCGCCGTACCAGGGTGACATCGCCCGCTACTGGGACGGTGAGGCCAGGCCCGTGAATCTGCGTCTCGGTGACGTCGACGGGCTCTACCACCACCACTACGGCGTCGGCGACATCGACCACACCGCCCTCGGAGACCCTGGCGACAGCGGGTACGAGAAGCGGCTGATCGCCGAGCTGCACCGGCTGGAGTCCGCCCAGGCCGAAGTGCTCCTGGGGCAGCTCGGCTCCATCGGGCGTGACGACACGCTCATGGACGCCGGCTGCGGCCGGGGCGGTTCGATGGTCATGGCCCACCAGCGGTTCGGCTGCACGGTGGAGGGCGTCACCCTGTCGGCCAAACAGGCCGAGTTCGCCAACCGCCGTGCCCAGGAACTCGGCATCGAGGACCATGTCCGGGCCCGGGTGTGCAACATGCTCGACACGCCCTTCGAGACGGGGCAGGCCGCGGGCTCGTGGAACAACGAGTCGAGCATGTACGTCGACCTGGACGACCTCTTCGCCGAGCACTCCCGCGTCCTCAAGGTCGGCGGCCGGTATGTGACCATCACCGGCTGCTGGAACCCGCGTTACGGGCAGCCGTCGAAGTGGGTCTCCCAGATCAACGCGCACTTCGAGTGCAACATCCACTCCCGCCGCGAGTATCTGAAGGCCATGGCGGACAACCGTCTCGTACCGCAGGCCATCATCGACCTGACCCCCGACACCCTGCCCTACTGGGAACTGCGGGCCACGTCGTCGCTGGTCACCGGTATCGAGGAGGCGTTCATCAACTCGTACAAGGACGGCTCCTTCCAGTACCTCCTGATCGCGGCCGACCGGGTCTGACCTGGTCTGACCTTGTCCGGGCCGGGTCCGGACCCCGATCCGGACCCGGCGCCGTACGGAGAGCCGCACCGAGAAGTAGCGGCGGGTCAGGTCAACTCCCGCTCGGCGAAGGCGCGGAAGGTCCCCGCCGGGCGGCCGGTGAGGCGCCGGACCGTGTCGGTGGTCCTGTCCTCCGCCCCCTCCGCGATGGAACGGTCCAGGCCGGCGAGCATCGCCGCGTACTCGGCGGGCATCGCCGAGGCCAGCCGGTCGCGCATCTGCTCGTACGTCAGCTGTCGGTGGGTGACGGTCCGGCCCATGACGGCGGAGAGGACGGCGGCCACCTCGTCGTAACTCAGCGCCTGCGGACCGGTGATGACCAGATCGCTGTTCGGGGCCTTCGCGGCGGTCAGCGCGTGTACGGCGACGGCGGCGATGTCGTCGGCGTCGACAAACCCGACTCGGCCCTCGCCGGTGGCCGTCAGGATGGTGCCGTCCGCCCGGACGCTCAGCGCGTGCGGCTGGTCGCCGGTGAAGTTCTGCATGAACCACGAGGGCCGCAGCACCGCCCATTCGGCGAACAGGCCGGGCAGTGCCTGGTGGATCTGTCCCATGGCCGGGCCGCCGGCCGTGATCGCCGAGGAGCTGAGCAGTACGGCGCGGCGCACGCCGGAGGCGCGGGCCCGGTCGAGGAAGGGCAGCGCGACCGCGGCCGGTTCCAGGGAGCCGGGCGGCGCGACGAGATAGACCCGGTCCGTGCCGCTGAGGGCGGTGTCGTACGTCGCGGGGTCGTCCCAGTCGAAGCGGACGCTCCGGGCCCCGGCCACGGGGCCGGCGCGCCGGCTCGCGGCGGTCACGCGGTGCCCGCCCGCCGTGAGTTGGGCGACGACGCGGCTGCCGGTGGTGCCGGTGGCGCCGATGACCAGAGTGGTGCCGGTCGTGCTCGGCGGTTCCGGTGTCGGCGTCGTGTCTGTGGGCACGGGGAACTCCGTTCAGTACGATACGGACCGGGGGTCCGCTTCTCGTTGCACGATACGGACCCCCGGTCCGCTTAGCAAGCAACGGGAGGAACCTCGTGTCAGTGCCCGATCAGGCGTCCGGTCCAGTGCCCGACCCGGTGGCCGAGTCGACTTCCGGGTCGGCGCCCGAGCGCAAACCGCGCAAGGACGCGGCCCGCAACCGGGCCGCCGCCCTCTCCGCCGCCGACGACCTCTTCGCCCGCTGCGAGAGCCCCGAATCGGTCACCATGGCCGACATCGCGGCGGCGGCCGGCGTCGGCAAGGCGACGCTGTTCCGCGCCTTCGGCGACCGCACCGGCCTGATCCACGCGCTCTACGCGGCGAGGCTCGAACCCGTCGCGACCGCCATCGAGGAAGGTCCGCCACCACTGGGCCCCCGCACCCCGCCGCTTCGGCGCGTACCCGCCCTGCTCGACGCCGTCCTGTGCTTCAAGCTCGACAACCGCCATCTCGCCCTGGCCCTCGAAGGGATCGGCGGCGACAGCCCGTACCAGGCCGCGCACTACCAGCGGTGGCACAGCACGCTCCAGGCCGTACTCGACCAGATCCCCGGCTTCTCGGGCGGCGACTTCACCGCCCACGCGCTGCTCGCCGCCGTCCGCGCCGACCTGGTCGAGCACCTCGCCGGCCGGCAGGGCGTGTCGCGTGAGCGGATGCGGGCGGACCTGGCGTCCTTCACGGCCAAGGTCCTGGATGTCGGCGCCCCTCCGAGCTGACCGAACCGACCGAACTTGTTCGTGACGAACATGTTCGTTACGCTTCCGGGTATGACCTCTCGTCCCCCCGCCCCCCGAAGTCGCCGCGAGCGGCCGGCCAAGCCCGCGCTGAGCCGACAGGGCATAGTCGCGGAAGCCGTACGGATCATGCGGTCCGAGGGCCTTGAGCGCGTCACCATGCGCCGCCTCGCGAAGGAGCTGGACACGGGGCCCGCGTCCCTGTACGTCTACGTCGCCAATACGGCGGAGCTGCACGCCGCGATCCTGGAGGAGTTCCTCGGCGCGGTCGATCTGCGGCCGGTGACGGCGGCGGGGGAGTGGCGGGACCGGCTCGCGTCGGTCCTCATCTCCTACACGCGCGTCCTGTTCGAGTATCCGGCCCTCGCCCGCTCCGCACTCGTGGCCCGGCCCTCCGGCGCGAACTACCTCGCGCTGGTGGAGGCGGTTCTCTCCCTGCTGGACGAGGGCGGCGTGCCCGGGGGCCAGGCCGCCTGGGGCGTGGACGTGCTGCTCCAGGTGGCCACCGCCACCGCCGCCGAGCAGTCCACACGCACCGAGGACACCCACGCCGAGGACGAGCACAACGCGCTCGCCCGCACCCTGCACGAGGTGTCGGCCGACACCCACCCGCGTATCGCCGCGCTCGCCGACGACCTGGTATCCGGTACCCCGCGGCAACGCCTGAGCTGGATGTTCCACACGGTCGTCAACGGAGCGCTGGCCACGCCTCGCCCGCACACCCCGGAAGAAGGAGCAGCCCCATGACCACACCCACCCACCACCCGATCGCCGTCATCGGCGGCGGCCTCGGCGGACTGACCCTCGCCCGCGTCCTGCACGTGCACGGCATCGACGCCACCGTCTTCGACCTGGAGGCGTCCCCGACCGCGCGGACCCAGGGCGGCATGCTCGACATCCACGAGGAGAGCGGCCAAGTCGCGCTGCGCGAGGCCCGGTTGCACGAGGACTTCCTGGCCAAGGTGCACCCCGGCGGCCAGGAGATGCGGGTCCTCGACAAGCACGCGCGCGTCCTGCGCGAGGACAAGGACGACGGTACGGGAGGGCGTCCCGAGATCGACCGGGGCGACCTGCGTGATCTGCTGGTCTCCTCCCTGCCGGAGGGCACCGTCCGCTGGAACGCCAAAGCCGTCTCGTGCCGTGCGCTGGGTGACGGCAGACACGAGGTGACCCTGGCCGACGGCGAGGTGTTCACCACTGACCTGCTGGTCGGCGCCGACGGCGCCTGGTCCCGCGTACGGCCCCTGGTGTCGGCGCAGACCCCTGCCTACACCGGGATCTCCTTCGTCGAACTCGACCTGTTCGACGCGGACGAGCGCCACCCCGGGAGCGCGGAGCTGATCGGCGGCGGCATGTGCCTCGCGCTCGGCGACGACAAGGGGTTCCTCGCGCACCGTGAGACGGACGGCAGCCTGCACATCTACGTGGCGCTGCGCGCCGACGAGACATGGCTGGGGAGCTTGAACTTCACCGACCCGGGCACGGGCACCGACCCGGGCACGGGCAGGGGCGTCGGCTCGGGCACCAGCACCGGCCCGGAAGCCGGCACCGTGAAGGCGGAGTTGCTGAAGCACTTCGGCGGCTGGGCCCCCGCCCTGCGCGATCTGATCACCGAGGCCGACGGCCCGCTCGTGCCCCGCCATATCCACGCGCTGCCGATCGTGCACCGCTGGCCCCGGGTCCCGGGAACGACGCTCCTCGGCGACGCGGCCCATCTGATGTCCCCCTTCGCGGGAGAGGGAGCCAACGGCGCCCTGATCGACGGCGCGGATCTCGGCCGCTGCCTGGCCGAGCACCCCGGTGACACGGAGGCGGCACTGACGGCGTACGAAGCCATCCTCTTCCCGCGCTCCGAGAAGACGGCGCGGGAGTCCGCCGAGGGTCTGGACGCCCTCTTCGACAGGAGCGCGCCCCAGCCGCTTCTCGACATGTTCGCCCAGTTCGACGAGGTGCGGTGACGGCCCGCCGGTCCGGCGGGCCTCGTCAGGACCGGTCCCGGCCCAGGAGCTGTTCCATGGCGGCGGCGCCTTCGCCGAACGCGTCGCGCCGCCGGTGGGGGCCGCAGCCCCGGACCAGACGGGCGTAGTCGGTCGCGGCGGCCGTGATGCGGTCGCCCAGGACCGTGCCGTCAGACTGGGAGCCGAAGTCGTCGGTGGCGGCGTACACACCCCGCGACGACACGATGGCGTGCAGATACGAGAACATCGGCCGCAGCGCGTGTTCGAGGACGAGCGAGTGCCGTTCGGTGCCGCCCGTCGCTCCCATGAGCACGGGCATGTCCGACAGCGTCTCCTCCGGGAGCACGTCGAAGAAGGACTTGAACAGACCGCTGAAGGAAGCGTTGAACGCGGGTGTGACCGCGATGACCCCGTCGGCGTCCGCGACCGTGCCGAACGCCTCCTCCAGCGGCGCGGCCGGGAATCCGCTGAACATCGCGTCGATGATCGCGTGTCCCAGCGGGCGCAGTTCGACGAACGAGGACTCCACCGTGCTGCCGGCGGCGGTGAGTTGGGTCCGTACGGCCGCCTCCAGGCGGTTGGCGAGCATGCGCGTCGAAGACGGTTCGCGCAGTCCGCCGGTGATGATCGTGATTCTGGTCGTCACGTCATCCGACCTCCGACTTCTCTCCGGGATACAGGGATTACGGCTCAGCCGGACGCGTCCTTCGTGTCCTTCATGTCCTTCGCGTCCTTGGTTTCCTTCGCGTCGCGCTCGTCCCGCTCGCGCAGCAGCGACTGATGGGTGGGGGCCGCCGGTGCCTCCGGCGACCTGCCGACGGCGAACTCCTTGCGCAGCACCGGCACGACCTCTTCCCCCAGCAGGTCCAGCTGCTCCAGCACCGTCTTGAGCGGCAGCCCCGCGTGGTCGAGGAGGAACAACTGACGCTGGTAGTCGCCCGCGTACTCCCGGAAGCCCAGCGTCTTCTCGATCACCTGCTGCGGGGAGCCGACGGTCAGGGGGGTGAGCGAGCTGAACTCCTCCAGGGACGGCCCGTGCCCGTACACGGGCGCGTTGTCGAAGTACGGCCGGAACTCCCGTACCGCGTCCTGGCTGTTGGGACGCATGAACACCTGTCCGCCCAGGCCGACGACGGCGGACTCGGGTGTGCCGTGCCCGTAGTGCGCGAAGCGCTTCCGGTACATCTCCACCATCTTCTGGGTGTGTGACGCCGGCCAGAAGATGTGGTTGGCGAAGAAGCCGTCTCCGTAATAGGCGGCCAACTCCGCGACCTCGGGGGTGCGGATGGAGCCGTGCCACACGAAGGGCGGGATTCCGTCCAGCGGACGGGGAGCGAGGGTGAAGCCCTGGAGCGGCGAGCGCAGCTTCCCCTCCCAGTCGACCACCTCCTCGCGCCACAGCCTGCGCAGCAGGTCGTAGTGCTCGACGGTCAGGGGGACGGCCTGGCGGATGTCCTGGCCGAACCACGGATAGACCGGCCCGGTGTTTCCGCGCCCCAGCATCACATCGGTCCGGCCGCCGGACAGATGCTGGAGGACGCTGAAGTCCTCGGCGATCTTGACGGGGTCGTTCGTGGTGATGAGCGTGGTCGATGTCGACAGGATGATCCGCTCGGTCTGTCCGGCGATATAGCCGAGCAGGGTGGTGGGGGAGGAGGGCACGAAGGGCGGGTTGTGGTGCTCGCCGGTGGCGAAGACGTCGAGGCCGACCTCCTCCGCCTTACGGGCCACGGTCACGGTGGCCCGGATACGCTCCGCCTCCGTGGGGGCACTGCCGGTCGTCGGGTCGGGGGTCACGTCACCGACGGTGAATATGCCGAACTGCATCCCGGTCATGTCACTGACACCTCCCTGCCTCGCGGCTCGCGCGGGCACCGCCCAGGGGGCAGGTGCGTGCGCCTCACGGGCGGTCTCCTGGGCTCACACACATGGGTTCACACAAAACACCCCATTTCTACCCTTCGTGGGTCGCGTTGAATCCGGCCGCGCCGACCCGGGACCGGGCGGGCGCGCAGGGGCCTGCCGGTCGCCCGCCTCCTGCGGCATGATGATCGCGGTGGACCCGTCGCAGGCCGCCGTCGGGCTCCACCGGTCGGCGAGGCGACGGCAGGGGGACGGGCGTGGACTGGCACGGGGTGCTGCTGCTGTGGTGCGTGGGGTGGGGCGTACTCGCGCTGATCGGATACGGCCGGTCGCTCGCCGGGGTCACCCGGGCCCAGCGCGCGGTGCGGGTCCCGGGGCGGATAGCCGAGATACGGGTCCCTGAGCACGGCGGCCCCGGCATCTTCGGGATACCCGTGGTCGTCACCTTCCGCGACCCCGTCACCGGGCAGGAGCATCGCCTGCCGTATGTGAACGAGACCGGGATCGAGTTGGGAGCGGTCTGGGTGGGCCGTGAGATCGCGGTGATCCACCCGCCCGGCGAACCCGAGCGCTTCGAGGTCACCTACGACGTCAAGGACGGTCAGGACGGCCTGGCCTGGCCGCACTTCGCGGTCTTCCTGCTCTACGCCGGTCTGGTCGCGGACACGGCGATCACCCGCGGCTATCCGTGGGCGCTGCTCGGTGTGGGCGTGCCTCTGACCGTCGTCATGTCGTACCTCCTGCGCCACGACCTCCGACTGACGCGACGCGAGGCGGCCCGGCGGATGGTCTCGGTGCCGGGCCGTGTCGCGGCCGTCCTCACGTCCGTCCATGACGACGGCGAGTCCGTCTGGACCAGCCGCACCGCGTTCATCACCTTCACCACTCGCGAGGGAACAGCCGTCGTCGGCCGTCTCCGCGCCGGCCGGAGGGACCCGAACACCAGATACGGCGCGGAGATCACCGTCCACTACCCGGCCGACAGGGTTGACGCCTTCACCCTGGATCCCGTCGCCACCCGCAAATCCGCCGCCAAGGACATCGCCTTTATCGTCCAGTGTCTGCTGCTCGGCGTGGCCGGGACCGTCGCGGGCGCCCTCCTGCTGTGACGCCGCCCCGCGACGGATCCCGCGAGGCGCTTCCGTCCGCGTGATTCCCGGCCCCTCGCCCTGTCACGGCCCCACGTTGCCGGTCAGGTGGTCGCCGGGGATACCCGCCTTCTCCGGGCGGTAGTAGTCCCTGATTCCCTCCGCCCAGGTGACTTCCGCGATCCGGTCACCGTCATCGGGGCCGAAGGCGTCGAACAGGGCGTCGATACGGGACCGTTCGAAGCCGATGGCGATCATCAGGGCCATGAACAGCGGGCGCGCGACGCGGCCGTCGCGCTCCGGGGCGCCGAGCGTGGCGAGCGCCACGGCGAAGTCGTCGATCGTCGCCTCGAACCGCTCGGGGGACAGCACGCAGGCGGTGAACTCCTCCCGGCTGACCTGTCCGTTGCCATGGGTGTCCAACTCGGTGACGAGGGTCCGCCAGTAGCGGCGACAGGAATCCAGCAGCGCGCTCCTCGCGGCCTCGTCGGACTCCGGTGCCACCGCGAGCACCCGGCTCGCCAGCAGCTCGAAGTCCTCGGCCTCCAGGGTGCCGTTGCCGTTGGCGTCGAGCAGGGAGAAGACGAGTTCGACCCGATCGGTCGCCTCAACGGTACGCATGGCGCTCACCTTTTCTCTCCGTCTTCCGGCCGGAGCCCGTGCCCCGGCGGCTGCTTCACTATCCGGCGGGTCCGGGAGCCCTGGTGGGGAAAGCCGGTGAGCTGCACACGAACGGGGGCATTTCGCCGGTCGGCGCATGAAACGGCACCATCTGGAAAGCGAAGGCGGCGGTGGTCGTCAACTGCCGCGTCGTAGCTCGGCCGCGAGATGGTGCCCCAGCGGCTGACCCACCGCCGCCAGATCGTGGACGAACGTCAGCGCGCCGTCGTCGGTCAGCGTGTAGCGCCGGCGCGTGGCGTCGACCTCCTTCGCCGTGGGGGTGCGGGCCACCTCGGTCGTGGCGAGGTCGACGTAGTCGCCGGCGGCCCGGCCCACCGCGATCTCCGCGATGCCGGTGGGCTGTGTGATCAGGGCCTCCACCAGCCCGTCGGGCTGAAGCCGCCACCAGCCGCTCTCCCGCGCCGACGGGCGCAGCGGCGCGTCGTCGGCGTCGAGCAGCCAGGCCCGGCTCTCGTAGCGCAGGAAGGGCCGCCCGTCGTGACTGAAGGTGATCTCCTGCGCGTAGGTGAAGTCGCCGGCGAGTGTGGGATACCCGCCGCGTCCCCGGCCGTGCCAGGTGCCCAGCAGACCGAGCACGGGCGTGAGCAGCGGGTGCGGCGCCGGTGCCTCGTCCGGTCGGTGGGCATCGGGGAACGGACGCTCTGGTACGAGGTCGAACACGGTTCGCGCTCCTGGAATCGGGGCCGGTACAGGGTGGCAGCCTAGAGCGCGCCCGACCCTGAGCGGCCCATACATTCTATTTACGCCGTTTTGCCGAGATGTGGAGGAAAATGGCAGGAGTAGAGAAGTGACGGAGGCGAGTGATGACACGAACCCGCTACACCAAGGACCGCGGCCTGACCACCCGCATGGTGACGACCATGTTCCTGATCGGTCTGCTGTACGTGGTCCTGGTCGGTGTGCTGCTGGCCGTGCTGGGCAAGTTCTGGCCGGTGATCCTGATCCTCGCCGGAGTGCTGTTCGTCGCGCAGTTCTGGTTCAGCGACAAGATCGCGGCCTTCGGGATGGGCGCGCACGAGGTCACCCCGGAGCAGGCGCCCGAGCTGCACGGCGCCGTTGACCGTATCTGCGCGCTGGCCGACATGCCCAAACCGAAGGTGGCGATCTCGGACAGCGACATACCGAACGCCTTCGCCACCGGCCGCAGCGAACGCACCGCGCTGATCTGCGCCACCACCGGACTGCTGCGCAGACTGGAACCGGAAGAACTGGAAGGCGTCCTCGCCCACGAGATGTCCCACGTCGCGCACCGCGATGTCGCCGTGATGACCGTCGCGTCGTTCCTGGGCGTGCTGGCGGGCCTGCTGACCCGGTTCGCGCTCTACAGCGGACTGTCGAGGAGCGCCAGCAACTCCGGCCCCCTCGGAATCGCGATCCTGGTGATCCCGCTGGTCAGCGCGGTGGTGTACGCGATCGGCTTCCTGCTCACGCGGCTGCTCTCGCGCTATCGCGAGCTGTCCGCCGACCGTACGGCGGCCCTGCTCACCGGAAAGCCCTCGGCACTCGCGTCGGCGCTGACCAAGGTCGACAGCCAGATGGCGCGGATCCCCACGAGGGACCTGCGGAAGGCGGAGCCGTACAACGCCTTCTTCTTCGTGCCGGCCTTCTCCTCCGGCGAGAGCCTGGGGCGGCTGCTCTCCTCCCACCCGACCCTGGAGCAGCGGCTGGACCAGCTGGGCCGGATGTCCGCCGAGCTGGCCCGCCCGTAGACAGCTCGCCACCCGTGAAACCGTCAGCGTGAGGAGCTGGTCCCGTGGGCCTTCTCGACACCATCCTGGGCCGCAGCAAACCGGTCCGCCCCGATCTCGACCAGCTCTTCGCCCTCCCGTCCGCCGCGCTAACCCTTGAGGCCGGGGCCGGATACACACCCACCGGCCTCGGGTCGGTCTGTTTCGCGGGCGTCGAGGGCGGCGGCTTCGCCCGGATCAGACAGGACGTACAGGAACTGCTCGACGCCGACACCGGCGAGGACAGTCACCCCGTGGAGTTCAGCCGGGACAGTTACGGCTACACCTGGCTGCTCGCCCGCCAGGCACCCGGCGACACGGCCACGCTGGTCAACGATCTGCACGCGGTCAACACCCTGCTCCAGGACGGCGGCTTCGGTCCGCAGCTCCTGTGCTCACTGATCAGCTTCCGGGACGCGGAGCAGCGACCGCTCGCCCTCGTCTACCTCTACAAGCGCGGCAGCTTCTATCCCTTCGCGCCGCTGCCCGGTACCGCCGAGAAGCGGGACAGCCAGCGCGAGCTACAGGTCAGGGCGATCATCGGCGACGACCTGCGGATCGAGTCGGACCTCGCCCGCTGGTTCCCCGTATGGGGCGCCCCCGGGCTCTGACCCGTCCCGGCCGGCCGGCCCCGCCGTGACGGTCTTCGCCGTGGCCTCCGGCTCGGTCTTCGCCGTGGTCTTCGAGCCGGGTTCCGGCAGCGTACGGAAGAGCAGCCAGCTCAGCAGGGGCATCAGGATCAGCGGGGTCAGCGCCGTACGCAGGGACGTCGCGTCGGCGATGGCGCCGACGACGGGGCTGGCCAGGCCGCCGATGCTGACGGTCAGTCCCAGGGTGATCCCGCCGGCGGTGCCGACGCGCGTCGGCAGATAATCCTGGCCGAGGGTGACCTGGAGCGAGAACGGGATGTAGAGACCGGCGGAGGTCAGCGCCAGACACAGGAAGATCGCCGGGCCGGGGACGAACACGATTCCCGCGACGGCGGGGATCGAGACGAGATACGACCAGCGGGCGACCGTGACCCGGTCCCAGCGGTCCGCCAGCGCCCCGCCCACCACGGACCCCACCGCGCCGCCGATGTAGAGCACGAACAGCGCGGCGGTGCCCGCCGCCTCGCTGCCTCCCGGACGCTGCTGGACGTAGAGCGCGATGAACGTGCTCAGGCCCACGAAGACGATCGACCGGCAGACCACGGCCAGCGAGAGTCTGACGAAGGCGGCCTTGTCGTCGACGGCTGTCGCGACCGTCTTCCCTGAGCCGGCGCTCACCGTCTTCCGCAGCGCCCGCAGGACGGGCAGACACAGCACGCTGCCCGCGAGGGCGGGCACCACGAGCAGCGGCGACAGACGCAGACCGCCGGTGGCGACGACGGCGGTGACCAGGAGCGGAGCGGTGGCGAAGCCCAGGGTGCCACCGAGCGAGAACCAGCCCATCGCACTGTGGCTGCCCCCGCTGGCCAGCCGGGCGACGCGGGCGGACTCGGGATGGTACGCGGCGACCCCGATACCGGACACCGCGACGAACACCAACGTCAGCGCGTACGAACCGCTCAGCCCGCTCAGTGCGATCCCCACCCCGCCGACGATCGTGCCCGCCGGCATGAGCCAGGGCATCGGCCGGCGGTCGGTGAGCAGGCCGAACACCGGCTGCACCACCGAGGACAGCACCGAGGCGGCGAGTACGAGGCCCGAGACGGCGGCATAGCTGTAGGCGCGTTCGGCGACGAAGAACGGCACCAGCGACGCGACAGCGCCCTGGTAGACGTCCACGCAGGCATGGCCGACCGCGAGGAGGGTGATCGATCTGTTCCTCGGCACCTCGCCATCGTGATCGCCGAGCCGTCTGTCGCGCTTCCGATAAACTGCCAGAAGATGAAGGAAATCCGCCACGAGCCCGTGGCGCCGACCCGCACCCAGTGGCTCGCGCCCGGAGCCGCCATCGACGCCCACCGTCATGACGACCACCAGATCGTCTACGCGGGCCGTGGCGTGCTGGCCGTGACGACGAGCACGGGCCTGTGGATCGCACCGGCGACCCGCGCCATATGGGTTCCGGCGGGCACCGTGCACGCCCACCAGGCCCACGGCGAACTCGATCTGCACCTGGTCGGCCTGCCCGCGAGTGAGAACCCGCTCAACCTGGCCGAACCGGCCGTACTGACCGTCGGGCCGCTCCTGCGTGAACTGATCCTCGCCCACACCCGGGACCACGACCACGGCCACGGCCACAACCGCAGCCGCACGCATGCCCATTCGCGGGACCCGCACGACGGCGGCCCCGAACGCGCCCGGCTGCGCGCCGTGTTGCTCGACCAGCTGCGCGTATCGCCGCAGCAGCCCGTGCACCTGCCCACCCCGAGCAGCCCTCAGTTGAAGGCGGTGTGCGAGATCCTGCGCACGAACCCCGCCGACAACCGCACCCTCCCCGCCCTGGGCAGGGAGGTCGGCGCCAGCGACCGTACGCTGTCCCGTCTCTTCAAGTCCGACCTCGGTATGACCTTCCCGCAGTGGCGCACCCAACTGCGCCTGTATCGCGCGCTGGTGCTGCTCGCGGAACACACCCCGGTGACCACCGTGGCCCATCGGTGCGGCTGGTCGTCCGCCAGCGCGTTCATCGATGTGTTCCGCCGGAGCTTCGGACACACCCCCGGCGCACACCAGCCCCGCCCGTAGCCGTTGAGCGCTTGCCCGAACGGGTGAACCGGCCGCCGAACACGGTGTGTTCGGCGGCCTGAGGCAGCACTGTGCGAGTGCGGGCCGACCAGTGCCGTAACCGCTGGGCAGAACGTGGGGGAAGGGGGGCGGGAGTGGTACGTGACAAGGGACGGCGGCCGGTCTCGTTGCGGGACAGGGCGGGCTACCGGTTCGACCGTACGCTGGCCCGCAGCACCGGCACGCTGATGGGCTGGCTGGTGGTCACCTGCCTGGCCGTCGTCGTCCCGGTGAGCGCGCTGCTGGTGTGGACGGACCCCGGCTCGCCGAGGTCACTGTCGGGCCGGCTCACCGCGGCGTGGCGTACCAGCGCGGAGACGCTGCGCCTCGGGTCCATGACCGGCACGGCGCCGCGCATGGTGCTGTCGGCGTTCCTCGGACTGGTCGCCCTGCTGTGCGTCTCGACCCTTGTCGGAGTGATCACCAACAGTCTGGCCGAGCGGATGGCGGAGCTGAGCCGTGGGCGGTCGACGGTCCTGGAGCAGGGCCATGTCGTCGTACTCGGCTGGTCGGACCAAGTGACCACGGTGGTGGGGGAGTTGATCGCGGCGAGCGCCGCCCGTCGCACCCGGGCCGTCGTGCTGCTCGCCGACCGGGACAAGACCGAGATGGAACGGACGCTGGCCGCGCACGTCGGCCCGGCCGCACGATCCCGGCTCATCTGCCGCAGCGGTCCCGCGAGTGACCCCGCCGTCCTGGCGCTGGTCAGCCCGGGGACGGCGAGCACCGTTCTGGTGCTGCCGTCCGGGGAAGCGGGGGGCGACGCCGAGGTGCTGCGCATCCTGCTCGCGCTGCGGGCGGTCGTCGGCGAGGGACCGGACGGGCCGCCGGTGCTGGCGGCGGTGCGGGACGACCACTACCGCGCGTCCGCCCGGCTGGCCGCGGGCCCGCACGGCACGGTCCTGGAGACCGACACGGTCACGGCCCGGCTCATCGCGCAGTGCGTCGGCCGCCCCGGTCTCTCCCTCGTCCTGCGTGACCTGCTCGACTTCGCCGGCGACGAGTTCCACCTCACCGACGCGACCGCGTTCGAAGGCGGCCCCTTCGGCACCGCGCTGCTCGGGCACGCCGACTCCTGCGTGGTCGGGCTCCTCACCCCGCAGGGACGTACGCTGCTCAATCCGCCCGCCGACACCGTCGTGGCGCCGGGGAGCAGACTGATCGTCGTCACCCGCGACGACGGCACGTCCCCGCCGGCGGACTGCCGGCGTCTCGTCGACCTCCCGGCGATCACCACGGACCCGCCACCGCCGGAGGAGCCCGCGCACCTGCTCATGCTCGGCTGGAACCGGCGTGCGCCCCTGGTGGTGGGCCAGTTACGGCGTACGGCCCGGCCGGGTGCTGTCCTGGACGTGGTGACGGACCGGGCCGTACCCGCACCGCGCGAGGCGGAACCGGCAGAAGCGGCGGCTCCCGGGACCAGGCTGACCGTACGGTTCCGGTCCGCCGCCCTGTCGCGGCCCGACACCCTCCTCGGGCTCGACCTCGCCCCGTACGACGGGCTGGTGGTCCTGGGCCCCGACCCGGACGAAGGTCCGGACCGTCCCGACGACTGGACGCTCGTCACCCTGCTGGCCCTGCGGCTGCTGGAACAACGAACAGGCGGACGGGAGTTACGCGTCGTCAGCGAACTCACCGACGACCGCAACCGACCCCTGGCACCGGTCGATCCCGGCTCCGACGTCATCGTCAGCGGTGAACTGACCGGACTGCTCATGGCGCAGATCGCGCAGAACCGGCATCTGGCGTCCGTGTTCGACGAGTTGTTCTCCGCCGAGGGCAGCATGATCTGCCTGCGGCCCGCCGCGACCTATGTCCACCCGGGCGCCACGACGGCTTTCGCGACCGTCGTGGCCGCCGCCCGGGACCGGGGCGAGTGCGCCATCGGCTACCGCCGCCACGACCGGCGCACGACGGCGCCCGACCACGGGGTGCGGCTCAACCCCCACAAGAGCGAGAGACGGGAGTGGAGCGCCGAGGACCAGGTGGTCGTCATCACGACGGAAGCGACTGAAGCAACCGAGGCCGCCGAGGTGACCGGTCCGGCAGACTCGGCGGATGCCGTACGCCGTCATCCGGACTGAGGACGGACCACGCGACGACGGCCCGCCCGGTGCCGGCCCTGCCGACGAACCCGGTGCCGTTCGTCGGCGCCGACGGGACCGAGGCGGCCGATGGGGCAAGTACCGCCCCCACCCCGCCGGTTCACTCCGAAGCGACCGCCTCCCACAGCAGTTGGACGGGGTGCCAGGCGTCGCGCGCCGTGCCGTGGAAGATCTGCTGCCGGCAGGACACCCCCGTGGCGACGACCACCGTGTCCGGCGGTTCCGCCGTGATCGCGGGGAAGAGCCGGTCCTCGCCCACCGTCATCGACACGTCGTAGTGCTCCGACTCGAAGCCGAAGGATCCCGCCATCCCGCAGCATCCGGCGTCCAGTTCGACCACCGACACCCCGGGGATCCGGTTCAGCAGCGCGACCGTCGCCGCCGTGCCCACCTCCGCCTTCTGGTGGCAGTGGCCGTGGTAGACGAGGGTGCGCCCGGCCAGCCAGGAGTCCTCGCGCGGTCGCAGCCGCCCGTCGTCGATGGCTTCGACCAGCAGTTCCTCGACCTGGCGCACCCGGCCGGCGATGTCCTTGACCGCGGGGTCGTCGGGCAGCAGGGACAGATGTTCGTCGCGCAGCGTCATCAGGCACGAGGGCTCGCAGCCGACGACCGGCGAGCCCGCTTCCGTCGCCTTGCTGATGGTGTCCGCGAGATGCCGGGCCTTGTTCTTCGCGTCGTCCACCAGCCCCTTGGAGAGGGAGGACCTGCCGCAGCAGACGCCGCTCTCCAGCCGTACGTCCCACCCCGCCCGCTCCAGCAACTGGACGGCCGCCCGGCCGATGTCCGGCTCGGTGAAGGTGGTGAAGGAGTCGGCGAGATAGGTGACGGTGCCCTGGGTGATCGGATGGGTGGTGTTCTTACGGCGGCGGAACCAGCGCGTCAGGTTCTGCCGTACGAAGACGGGGAGCGGTCGCGCCGGGGCGATGCCCACCGTACGGTCCATCAGCCGGCGCACCAGGGGGATTCGCCCCGGCAGGTTGGACAGCGGCGCGGTCGCCGAGCCCATGCGGTTCAGGAACCGGATCGACCCGAAGATGCGGGAGCGCAGCGGCACCCCGTGGATGTCGTGGTGGTGCGAGAGCGCCTCGCTCTTGAGAGTCGCCATGTCGACACCGAGGGGGCATTCGCTCTTGCACGCCTTGCACATCAGGCACAGGTCCAGGACCTCGTGCAGCCGCTCGTCCCCGAGCGCGGCGCGCGGGTCCGGCTCGGACAGGGCCTTGACCAGGGCGGCGGCCCGGCCACGGGTGGAGTCCTCCTCCTTGCGGGTGGCCATGTAGGAGGGACACATGGCACCGCTGCCGGACTTGCGGCACAGACCGATGTTCATGCACCGGTCCGCCGCCGCCCGCATGGCGCCCCCGCCGCCGTCGCCCGCCCCCGGCCCCGCGCCGACGACCTCGAAGGAGAGCCGGGTGCGCAAGGGTTCGACGGGGAGCAGCGTCGTGTCCCGCAGATTGTCCGTCATCGACGGGGCGTCCACGATCTTGCCCGGGTTGAGGACGTTGCCCGGGTCGAAGAGCTTCTTGACCTGCCGCATCGCCTCGTACAGCGCGTCGCCGAAGATCTCCCGGTTGAACTCGCTCCGGGCCAGCCCGTCGCCGTGCTCGCTGGAGTTCACGCCGCCGTACTCGGCGACGAGATCCTTGATCTCCACGGCGACGCTGCGCATCTTGACCACGTCCGCCGGGTCGGTGAGGTCGAGATACGGCCGGATGTGCAGACAGCCGACCGAGCAGTGCCCGTAGAAGCCGGCCGTCATCTCGTGCCGGTCGAGGACTTCCTTGAACCTGCGGGTGTACTCGGTGAGATGGACGGGATCGACGGCGGTGTCCTCGACGAACGCCAGCGGGCGCTTGGTGCCCTCGCTGGCCGCCATCAGCAGGCCGAGCCCCGCCTTGCGGACCTTCAGCAGGGACGCCTGCTGGGCCGGGGTGACCGCCCGGAGGGTGTGGTACCCGTGGCCGTTCCGGGACCAGAGTCCGGTGAGCCGCTTCAACTGTCCCAGCAGCTCGGCCTCGTCGTCGCCGCTGAAGGAGACGAAGAGCAGGGCCTCGGGATCCCCGTTCAGGAGTTCGCCCAGCGACGCGTACTCGATCTTGCGGCGGGACAGGTCGAGGATCGTCCGGTCCATCAGCTCCACGGCGGCCGGATCGCAGGAGAGCGCGTCCTGGGTCGCGTCGATCGCTCCGGCCACGGAGGTGAAGTGGCCGACGGCGATCACCGTACGGCTCGGCTTGGGCACCAGATCGACCAGCGCGCTGGTCGCGACGGCCAGTGTCCCTTCCGAGCCGACGACGAATTTGGCCAGGTCGAAGACGGTGTCCTCACGCGCCAGCCGGTCCAGCCGATAGCCGCAGGCACGGCGCCAGTGGGCGGGGAAGCCGTCCGCGATGGCCCCGTGGTTGGCCCGGACGATCTCGGGCAGCTCCCGGTAGAGGGCGCCCTCCAGGGTGGAGCGCGTGGCACGTTCCGCGCGGGTCGCCTCGTCCACGCGGTCCAGGCGGACCCGGCTCGCGTCCGAGAGCACCACGTCGAGTTCGCGGACGTGGTCGATGGTCATGCCGTGGCGTACGGATCCGCTGCCGGCCGAGTTGTTGCCGATCATCCCGCCGATGGTGGCGCGGTTGCTGGTCGAGGTGTCCGGGCCGAACATCAGCCCCCAGGGGCTCGCGGCGCGGTTGAGCTGGTCCTGTACGACTCCGGCCTCGACCAGTGCCGTACCGCTGCCGGCGTCCAGTTCCACGATGCGGTTCATGTACCGCGACAGGTCCAGGACCAGGCCGGGACCGACGGTCTGGCCGGCCAGACTCGTCCCGGCGCCGCGCGGCACCACCGACACCTGGTGCGCGGCGGCTGCGGCAACCGCCGCGGCGACGTCGTCGGCGTGCCGGGGGAAGACCACCCCGAGCGGGGTGATCGCGTACATGCTGGCGTCGCGTGCGAACAACTGCCGTGTGTAGTCGTCGAATTGGGCCTCTCCGTCGAGATCCCTGCCGAGATCCCGCTGGAGTGTGCGGGCCAGCTCCTGGCTCTCCGCGCTGTCGTGGGCGGGGCGCTCGCCCCTGGTGATGGTCATGCTGGGCAACCTCCTCGGTGTGTCAGCCCGCGCTCAGGACGTCCAGCGCCGCGTTGAGCCCGTTCGGATCGACGCGTACGCCCGACAGTTGAAGACCCATCTGGACCCCGGCGAGCGTGCCCGCGAGCGTCAGGTCGTTGAAGTGCCCGAGATGGCCGATCCGGAAGATCCGTCCGGCGAGCTTGCCGAGTCCGGCGCCGAGGGACATGTCGAACCGGTCGAGGATGATCTCCCGCACCTTGTCGGCGTCCACGTCCTCGGGCACGAGGACGGCGGTGAGCGCGGAGGAGTGCTCGCGGTCGTCGGCGCACAGCACCTCAAGTCCCCAGCCCCGTACGGCCGCCCGGGTGGCCGCGGCATGCCGGTCGTGCCGGGCGAAGACGGCGGGCAGTCCCTCCGCCGCGAGCATCCGCAGCGCCTCGTCCAGCCCGTACAGCAGATTCGTGGCCGGGGTGTACGGGAAGAAGCCACGCCGGTTGGCCTCGATGATCGGCTGCCAGTCCCAGTAGGAGGTGCGCAGTCCCGAGGTGCGGGAGGCGGTGAGTGCCTTCTCGCTGATCGCGTTGAAGCTCAGGCCCGGCGGGAGCATCAGCCCCTTCTGGGAGCCGGCCACCGTGACGTCGACCCCCCACTCGTCGTGCCGGTAGTCGATGGAGCCGAGCGAGGAGATGGTGTCGACGAGGAGCAGCGCCGGGTGTCCGGTCGCGTCCATCGCCTGCCTGATCTCGGGCACCCGGCTGGTGACGCCGGTCGATGTCTCGTTGTGCACGATGCAGACGGCCTTGATCGTACGGGCGGTGTCGGCCGCCAGGCGTTCGGCGACGGCCTCCGGGTCGGCGCCGTGCCGCCAGTCGCCCGGCACGAAGTCGACGTAGAGGCCGAGTTCGGTCGCCATGCGCTGCCAGAGGGTGGCGAAGTGGCCGGTCTCCACATGCAGTACGCGGTCGCCGGTGCTGAGGGTGTTGACGAGGGCGGCCTCCCAGGCCCCGGTGCCGGAGCCGGGGAAGACCACGACGGGTCCGGAGGCGCCGAAGACCGGCCCGAGCCGGGCGAGCAGGTTGGTGGTGAACGCGGCGAATTCGGGGCCGCGATGGTCCATCGTCGGTGCCGACATGGCGCGAAGCACCTGGTCGGGGACGTTGGTGGGGCCGGGGATCTGCAAGAAGTGCCGCCCGGTGCGAGTGGTCACGGTGGCCAACTCCCTTGAAAAGCGTGCCGCTATGTGGCACGGTGTGTCGTAAGATGGCACGGCGGAGCATATGAGCCAACCACTCGGGAGTCAACGGATGCAGAGCGTTCTCAACGCACTTCGGGTACTGGAAGAGGTCGCCGCGCGGCAGCCGGTGGGGGTCGCGGACCTCGCCCGGGCCCTTGATCTGCCCAAGAGTTCGGCGCAGCGGGCGCTGCGCACGCTGGACACCGCGGGCTGGATCCGCCCGGCCGGCGGCGAGGTCACCCGCTGGGTCCTGACCACCAAGGCGTTGCAGGTCGGACGCCGTGCCACCGGTGAACTGAGCCTGCGCGACGTGGCGGTGCCGATCATGGAGGAGCTGCGCAGACGTACCGACGAGACGGTCCATCTGACGGTCCCTGACGGCGACAAGGTGGTGCTGATCGAGCGCCTGGAGACCTCGAAGGCGGTCCGGATCATCCTGGCCCTGGGCACGCATCTGCCCTTCCACGCCTCCGCGAACGGCAAGGCCCTGCTCGCCGCGAGCGCGCCCGAGGTGGTCGAGCGCCAGCTGGCCGCGGGGCTGGAGGAGTTCACCGCCGCCACCGTCGTCGACCGCGACGCGGTGCTCGCCGAGCTGGCGCTGATCCGGGAACGCGGTTACGCCACCAACAGCGGCGAGTGGCGGGACGACGTCTCCGCCGTCGCGGCCCCCGTCCTGGGCGAGGCGGGTGTGCCGGTCGCGAGCATCAGCATCAACATGCCGACGAGCCGGATGACCCCCGAGTCCGCCGTCGCGCACGGCGCGCTGGTGAGCGAGACGGCGCGGCAGGTCAGCGCGGCGCTGGGCCACTCGCGCCAGGGGTGAACGGGCGGGCGCGCGGCCGGAGTTGAGCGGTGCGAGGCGGCTGTACGCGGAGGGCCGGGCCGCCTCGTTCGCGCCGTACGGACAGGGCCCGGCGGCCTCGACGGAGCACCGCCGGACGGGACGGATCCCCGTCCCGTCCGGCGCGAGGGAAATCCGCACAACCCTTGACGCCGCCGGAAAAGCTCTTCAATACTCCCGACTGCGGAAACCAGATTCCGTCTGGCGGAATGCTTCTCCCGGTCCTGGGGCGCTCCAGGGCCATGGGGGAGTCGTTCACGCGCCGTCCCACATCCCGGCATCTCCAGTGCCGCGTGCATCCCTCGTCATGCGCCGACGCGCCAGGGCGCCAGCGTGCCCCGGTGCGGCGCGACATGACCTTCTGCCGACGGCAAGGGAGCCCTCGTGTCAGATCAAGTCATCTCCATCATCGCCCTCGTACTGATCTTCGCCCTCGCGACCTTCTCGGCCGTCCACCTCGGCGTCCTCGCGATCGTCGCCGCGTTCATCGTCGGATCCACGGTGGCGAACGAGTCCAGCGACGACATCTTCTCCGGCTTTCCCGGCGACCTGTTCGTCGTCCTGGTCGGCGTGACCCTGCTGTTCGGAATCGCGAAGAGCAACGGCACCGTCGACTGGCTCGTCAACGCGGCCGTGAAGGCGGTGCGCGGCCGGATCGCCCTCATACCCTGGGTCATGTTCCTGGTCACCGCCGTCCTCACGGCGGTCGGCGCGGTCACCCCCGCGGCGGTGGGAATCGTCGCGCCCATCGGGCTCGGCTTCGCCGCGGCGTACGGCATAAGTCCCGTGCTCATGGGGCTGTTCATCGCCAACGGAGCCAGTGCGGGCGGCTTCTCGCCCATCGGGGTCTTCGGCAGCATCACCAACAACGTCGTCGAACGCAACGATCTGCCCGGCAACCCCGCGATGCTGTTCACCGCCTCGTTCCTCTTCAACGTCGGCCTGTGCGTCATCATCTTCCTGCTCTTCGGCGGACGGCAGTTGCTGGGGCGAATAGCAACCAGCGGAGGGAAGGACGCGGACGGCGTGGCGGGGGACACCGGGACAACCGGCGGGGCCACGGCGCCGGCGCCCCCACGGCTCGACCTCCCGCGCGCGCTGACCCTGCTCGGACTGCTCAGCCTGGTCGCCGGCGCGCTCTTCTTCGACCTGGACGTGGGCCTGATGGCGCTCACCATCTCCGTCGTCCTGACCCTGGCCGCGCCGAAGTCGGCCAAGGGCGCCGTGGACAAGTGCGCGTGGTCCACCGTGCTGCTCGTCTGCGGCATCGTCACCTATGTGAGCCAGATGGAACGTCTCGGCACCATCGACTGGCTCGGCGAGCGGGTCGCGAGCATCGACGCCCCACTTCTGGGAGCCCTGCTGATCTGTCTCATCGGCGCCGTGGTGTCCGCCTTCGCCTCGACCACCGGCATGCTCGGGGCGCTGATCCCCCTGGCGGTTCCCTTCCTGCTCACCGGCCAGGTGGGAGCCGTCGGCCTCATCATCGCGCTGGCCATATCCGCGTCGATCGTGGACGCGTCGCCCTTCTCCACGAGCGGTGCGCTGGTGACCGCGAACACCCCGGCGGACCAGCGCGATCTGGTGTTCCGCCGCCTCATGGCCTGGGGTCTGGGGATCGCCGTCGTGGGCCCGGTCGTCACCTGGTGCCTGTTCGTCGTCCCCGGCTCGCTCTGATCCGTCGGCGGCTCCGGAAACGGCAGTCGGCCCCCCGCGGATGACCGCGGGAGGCCGACGACTGTGTACGAGGGGTCTTAGATGTTGTCGCCGAAGACGACAACGGTGTTGAAGCTGTCCTTGATCCAGGTGGAGACGAAGTCGCTGTTCACGATGCTGTTGCCATCGTGCTGCCCGCCCCGCTCGTTGGCGGCGGCGGCGCCGGCGCTGCCGAGGAGGGTGAGGGCGGCGAGGGCGGTGGCGGCGACTGCTGTGCGGATACGCATGGGACTTCTCTTTCTACGGTGCTGCGGGGACTTTCGGACTCTGCACCCATAGACACCGGACGCCCCTCGGTAACAGGGGCCCGGGCGAGTCCACTCCGATGCAGGACGGCCACCTGCCGGGCGGGAGGCGCGGACGTGTGAACGGCGAGATTAAGTCAGTCGCTTGCTTTAACCAACAGAGGGCGGTTAACTGATCACGCAATCGAAGCCGACCGCGAGGATGCGCCATGGGTGACCCAGGGCCAAGTGCCGGTACTCTCGTGCCCGTGAGAGCGAAGACCGGCCGGGGGGAACGCGCCGACGCGACGCGGGAGTTGATCCTCGCCACGGCGGAGCGGCTGTTCGCCGAGCACGGGGTGTTCGCGGTCTCCAACCGGCAGGTCAGCGAAGCGGCCGGACAGGGCAACAACGCCGCCGTCGGCTACCACTTCGGTACGAAGGCCGATCTCGTACGGGCCATCGCACGCAAGCACGCCGAACCCGTCGAAGCGCACCGTCTGCGGATGGTGACCGAGATCGGCCCCGCCCCGGACGTACGGGACTGGGTGACCGCACTCGTACGCCCGGCCGCCGACCATCTCGCCGCACTCGGCAGTCCCACGTGGCACGCGCGGTTCGCGGCCCAGGCGATGACCGACCCGGGCCTGCGCGAGATCGTGATCCACGAATCACTCACCGCGCCCTCGCTGCGCCGGATCGTCCAGGGACTCGACGCGTGCCTGGCACATCTGCCGGCCGATGTACGGGCCGATCGCGGCGACATGGCCCGCCAGCTGATGGTGCATGTCTTCGCCGAGAGGGAGCGGGCGTTCGCCCTCGGCTCCGCCGCGCCGGGCTCGACCTGGCACGACGCCGGAACGGGTCTGATCGACGCGATGACCGGGCTGTGGCTGGCCCCCGTCACCCAGCCCTGACCACCCCTCACACCTCACACCTCACTCCCTCAGCTTTCTCGCCCCTGATCGCCCCGCCCGGCCCCGTCATGCCCCGGGCGCCGTCGAGGCCGGGCCCTGCGACCCCCACGTTCCTCACCGAACCGCAGACGGAGGAGTACCGACGATGAGAGCCACGGCGGACCGGACGCCACGCACCACCCCCCGGGAGGCGGCCGACGTGCTGGTGGTCGGCGCCTCCGCCGCCGGGCTCACCACGGTCGAAGCGCTGCGGCGCCACGGCTACACCGGCAAGGTCACCGTCCTGGGCGCGGAGACACACCCGCCGTACGACCGCCCACCCCTGTCGAAGCAGGTACTCGCCGGCACCTGGGAGCCCGACAGGGCCCAACTGCGCCCGAGCGAAGCGCTGTCGGCGCTGGACGCCGTTTTCATCCTCGGCGATCCGGCCATCGGTCTCGACACCACCACCCGCACGGTGCACACCGCCTCCGGACGCGCCCTGCGCGCCGACGCACTCGTCGTGGCCACCGGTACGCGACCCCGGACCCTCCCCGGCCAGGCCGGACTCGCCGGTGTCCATGTCCTGCGCACTCTCGACGACGCGCTCGCGCTCCGTACCGCACTTCTGGGCGCCACACGACTCGTGGTCGTCGGAGACGGCGTCCTCGGCACCGAGATCGCCGCCACCGCCCGCACCATGGGTCTCGACGTCACCCTCGCGGGACCTCAGCGCGCGCCCATGGCCGGTCAACTCGGCCACGCGGTCGCCGACTTGCTCGCCGAACTGCACACCGGGCGCGGGATCCGCCTGCGGCTGGGCGCCGGTGTCCGCGCACTGGTCGGCCGCGCCGGGACCGTCACCGGCGTAGGTCTCGACAACGGTGAGGTGCTGCCCGCGGATCTCGTCGTGGTGGCCGTCGGCGCCGAGCCGGTCACCGACTGGCTGCGGGACAGCGGCCTGCGCGTCGACAACGGCCTTGTCTGCGACTCCCGTTGCCGGGCCGGCGAGGGTGTGTACGCCGTCGGGGACGTGGCGCGCTGGCAGCACGACCAACTCGGCACGCTGGTAAGGCTGGAGAACCGCACCAACGCCGGCGAACAGGCCATGGCCGTCGCCGCCAACATCCTCGGCGCCGACCGGGCGTACACCCCCGTGCCGTACTTCTGGACCGACCAGTTCGACACGAAGATCCAGGTGCACGGCGTCGTACCCGCCGGCGCCGGCGCCGAGATGAGCGTCGTGGACGGAGACCCGGCGACCGGACGCTTCGTCGCGCGATACCGCCACGAGGGCCGGATCACCGGCGTTCTCGGCTGGAACATGCCCAAGCAGACCCGCCAGCGCCGCCAGGACGTCGCCGACGCGCTCGCCGACGGACCGGCCGCGCCGACTGCCGCGTTCACCGCTGCGCCGGCCACCGCCCCGCACTGACCGTCACCCGGACCCTCCCACCACACCCCCACGCCCCACCCCCCCTTGGAGGAGACATATGACCAGCACCGTCGAATCGGTCGGCGACACCCCGGCCCAGGTCCCGGACTTCCCGATGAGCCGGGCGGCCGGCTGTCCGTTCGACCCGCCCCCCGCCGCGGTCGCCCAGCGGAAGGAGGCCCCGCTCAGCAAGGTCCGGCTGTGGGACGGCAGCACCCCCTGGCTGGTGACCGGATACACCGAGGGGCGCGCCCTGCTCGCGGACCCCCGGGTCAGCGCCGACATCACCCGGCCCGGCTACCCGCTCCAGGCCCCGCTGCCCCCCGAAGGACCGTCGGCCAGCTTCATCCTGATGGACGACCCCGAGCACGCCCGACTGCGGCGCATGGTGACGGCGCCCTTCGCCATCAAGCGCGTCGCGGCTCTGCGACCGGGGATCCAGCAGATCGTCGACGACCTCGTCGACGACATGCTCGCCGGTCCGAAACCGGTCGACCTGGTGACGGCGTTCGCCCTGCCGATGCCCTCCCTGGTCATCTGCCAGTTGCTCGGCGTCCCCTACGCCGACCACGACTTCTTCCAGGCCAACAGCAAGGTCCTCATCAAGCGGACCAACGACCCGCAGGAGCGGTCCGACGCCTTCCGGCGGCTGACCGCCTATCTGGACGACCTGATGGGCGAGAAGCTCGCGGCCCCCGCCGACGACCTGCTGTCCGGACTGGGCGAACGGGTGAGGACGGGGGAGCTGACCCGGACCGAGGCGGCCCAGATGGGTGTCCTGCTGCTGATCGCCGGACACGAGACCACGGCCAACATGATCGCCCTCGGTACGCTCGCGCTGCTCGAACACCCCGCCCAGCTCGCGCTCCTGCGGGACTCCGACGACCCCAAACTGGTCGCGTCGGCCGTCGAGGAGCTGCTGCGCTACCTCAACATCGTCCACAACGGCCGCCGCCGCGTCGCGCTCGAAGACATCGACATCGCCGGCCGGCGCGTACACGCCGGTGACGGGCTGGTCATCGCCAACGACCTCGCCAACCGCGACCCCGACGCCTTCCCGGAGCCCGACCGGCTCGACATCGAGCGCGACGCCCGGCATCACGTGGCCTTCGGCTTCGGCGTCCACCAGTGCCTGGGCCAGCCGCTGGCCAGGCTGGAACTCCAGGTCGTCTACAGCACCCTCTACCGGCGCATCCCCACGCTCCGGCTCGCGACCGACATCGAGCGGATCCCGTTCAAGCACGACGGCGGTGTGTACGGGGTCTACGAACTCCCCGTCACCTGGTGACCCGCCCCCGACCTCGCCTTGCCCCAGACCTCGCCCCGCCCCTATCTCGCGCCGCCCGACCTCGCGCCGTCCCCGCCGGACCGGCCCGATGACCGACCCCCCACCGAAGGAGCCCTCATGAAGATCACCCTCGACCAGGACAAGTGCGTCGCGTCCGGACAGTGCGTGGTCGCCGCGGCGGAGGTGTTCGACCAGCGCGACGAGGACGGAATCGCCGTGCTCCTCGACGCCGAACCCCCGGCCGACCAGGCCGCCGACTCCCGCCACGCGGCGTCCGTCTGTCCGGCGCTCGCCATCCACATCGAGGAATGACACCCCGCCCGGTCTGCGGCCATTCACTCGAATGGCCCAGTCCGGGTGGTCGTGCGAGCACGGACGGCGGATTGTCGGGCCCATGCCGGAGTGGTCCGGAGAGCGGGCCACGTACTCGGCCGAGGAGGCTCTCATGGCACAGACCGCGACCCCGCACGGGGCGCATCACACACCCCGTCGGAAAGGCCAGGGCGGGACCGCCTGGGCGACGGGCGGGGCGATGTTCGCCGGGGTCCTGCTGTTCGTGGACGGCGTGCTGGCCGTACTGAACGGTGTCGTCGCCCTCGCGCGGGACAACGTCTTCACGCTCAACGGCAGCTACACCTACCAGTTCACCCTGACCTCATGGGGCTGGATCCATCTGGTGGTGGGCATCGTGCTGATCCTCACCGGCCTGGGCATCATCAGAGGCATGCCCTGGGCACGGGCACTGGGTGTGGGCGTCGCCGCCATCAGCGTCGTCGCGAACTTCATGTGGCTGCCCTACCAGCCCGTCTGGGCGGTGATCACCATCGCGATCGGCGTCTTCGTCATCTGGTCCCTGCTGACCGACCGCCCCCGACCGGCCCGTTGACCACGCACGGCGGGCGACCGGGACTTCTCCCGGCCGCCCGCCGGCGTACGGTCGTCCCGTCGCCCGAGCGGGTCAGGAGCGCGCGTCGCGGCCCTCGGCGGCCCGCTCCGCGTTCTTCTCCTTGATCCGCGCCGCTTCCTTCCGCACCTCGGCCTGGGTGGCGCGCTCCCGCCGCAGCCATGCGGGAAGCTCCTCCTTGAGCGCGTCGATCTGCTCCGTCGTCAGGGCGTCCGTGACGCCGCCACGGGCGAGGCCCGCGATGGAGACGCCCAGCTTGGCCGCGACCACCGGCCGGGGGTGCGGGCCGTCGCGCCGCAGTTCCAGCAGCCACTGAGGGGGGTCGGCCTGGAGCGCGTTCAGCTCGCCGCGCGAGACGACACCCTCCTGGAAATCGGCAGGGGTGGCTTCGAGGTACACACCCAGTTTCTTCGCCGCCGTGGCGGGCTTCATCGTCTGGGTGTTCTGGTGCGACGTCATGGTGCCCAGACTATCGAGCGCGTACGGGCCCGTTGACCACGACCGGTAGCCTGACCGGCGTGACAGGCTCGGAGGTACCCCTGACGTCCCCCACGTTCCGGCTCGCATACGTGCCGGGCGTGATCCCCGCCAAGTGGGTGCGGATCTGGCACGAGCGGCTGCCCGACGTCCCGCTGACCCTGACCGGGGTGGCCGCCGCGCAGGCGGCCGACACACTGCGGGCCGGCGACGCCGACGCGGCGTTCGTACGGCTGCCGGTCGACCGTACGGACCTCAGCGCGATCCCGCTGTACACGGAGACGACGGTGGTCCTCGTCCCGAAGGACCACCTCGTGGCCGCGGTCGAGGAGGTGTCGGCCGCCGATCTGGCCGGCGACATCGTGCTCCACCCTCTCGACGACACCCTGGACTGGGACGGGCCACTGCCCGGCAGGCCCGCGGTCGAGCGGCCCGCCACGACGGCGGACGCCGTCGAGCTGGTGGCGGCGGGCGTGGGACTCCTCGTCGTACCGCAGTCGCTCGCCCGTCTGCACCACCGCAGGGACCTCACCTACCGGCCGGTCTCCGACGTCCCCGAGTCGCGCGTCGCGCTGTCCTGGCCGGAGGAGGCGACGACGGACCTGGTCGAGGAGTTCATCGGGATCGTGCGGGGGCGCACCGTCAACAGCTCGCGGGGCCGTCGGCCCGCTCCGGAGCGGGAGAAGGCGGCGCCGAAGGGCAAGTCCGGGGGGACTGCCCGGCGCGCCGCCGGCAAGGCGACGGGTGACAAGGCGGGCAAGGGGGGCAAGGCCGCCAAGGCGGGCAAGAATCCGCGCGGCAACCCCCGGGGCGGCGGTTCCGGCGGCGCGAAGAACGGCAGGCGCGGCAAACCGGGCCGCCGTTCCTAGCGACCGCGACCTGTGGCCGTACGCGTACGCGTACGCCTACGTCAGCGATCGGCTTCGACGAGCCTGGCGAGACTGTCCAGCGACATACGCGTGCCCAGCTCGTTGTCGGCCACCGGCACCGCGTCCGGGACCCCCTCGTGCACCAGCACGACCTCCGTACCGCCGTCGACGTCCGAGAGTGTTGTCGTCATCGTCATGACGCCCCGCATCGCGGGATCGGCGGTCTCGAACTCAAGCACCTCCACGACCAGTTCGTCCGGCACGAGCCGTTCGAAGTGTCCGTGGTACGTGTCGGTCCGTCCGCCGGACTTCCCGGTGCCGGTCGGCGCCTCGTAGACGAGCGAGACACGGAACCGGCCGCCCTCACGGCCGTCGAACTCGTGCACCTCGGCGCTCATCCCCTCGGGCGCCCGCCACTTCGCGACCAGGTCCGCGTCCAGCAGCGCCCGGTAGACGGCGGCACGCGGGGCACGTACCCGCCGGGAGATCTGAGTCGAGTACATAAGACAGAACCTACCGCCCGTTCACTGCCGCTGTACGGGCCTCGGGCCCGCCGCCCGGCCGTCCCAGGACAGGGTGTCGCTCCGGTGGAGCTCCACGAGGAGCCAGCTCAGCGAGACCGCCGCCAGCAGGAAGTACGCGAACCGGTTGCTGACCCCGTCCCACAGCGCGTGCAGGGCGACCGCGAGCGCGAAGGTGAGGACGAGCCGCGCGGTGGCCGCCAGGGTCCACCGCGCCGCGACGGCCGCCCACAGCGCTCCGCAGACCAGCCCGGTCCACGCCATGTGCGCGGCGGGCGAGCTGAGTCCGCGCAGCAGCAGGGTCTCCTCGACGTCCCCGATGTTCCCCTGGGACGCCAGCAGCGCCGTGAACGCGTACCCCATCGTCTCCAGCACGGCGAATCCCATTCCCGCCGCGACCCCGATCAGCAGCCCGTCCCCGACCCGTACGGTGCCGCGCTGCCACTGCCACAGCAGGATCAGCACCGGGACGATGAGCTTGCAGGACTCCTCGATCAGCCCGATGCCGATCAGCGACGTCGTGCCGAGGCCGCGGAGCGTGTCGAACTCCAGCCGCCCGGCGGCCACGATCCCGACCACTCCGCCGAACAGCGCCGCGATCCCCAGCACGAACGGCCCGATCCGCCACACGCCCGTGTGCCCCGCCACGAAGGTCAGGAAGGAGAGCGGGACGACGAGCGCGCCCAACAGGATCAGCGACGGTACGTAGTTGACGTTGCCGGTGTCGATCAGCGTGCCCTGCACCAGGAAGTACAGCCCCAGCCCGACGGCCAGCACCGGCAGCCATGCCCACTTGCGCAGGGTTGTCGGCATCGCACAGCACCTCGGGTTCACGTCGACGGCGGTCGGGCCACCGCAGCGTAAGCCGGACCGGGCCGCGTGAGGGTGCAGCGACCCGCGCGTTACGGGATGCGCGCCACGCCCGCGTAGATGCCGCTCATCTCGTCCGTGGGCGCGTCCGTGCCCTTGAACCACGCGGGCGCCGTGACCAGTCCGGGCTCGACCATCTCCAGGCCGTCGAAGAAGCGGCCGACCCCGGCGTGGGTCCGGAATCCGAGCCTGATGCCGCCCTTCGCGTACTCCGCGACGACCTTGTCCGACAGCTCGGGCACCAGGTCGGACGCGGCGTGCGACAGCACCAGATAGCTGCCCGACGGCAGGACGTCCACCAGGCTGGAGACGATGTCGTACGGGCCCTGGTCGTCGGGGACGAAATGCATGAGCGCGATGAGGGACAGCGCGATCGGCCGGTCGAAGTCCAGGGTGGCGCGCGCGTACCGCAGTATCTCCTGCGGCTTGCGGACATCGGCCTCGATGTAGTCGGTGGAGCCCGCGGGAGAGCTGACGAGCAGGGCCTCGGCGTGCCGTAGCACGATGGGGTCGTTGTCGGCGTAAACGATCCGGGCCGTCGGCAGGATCCGCTGCACGATCTGGTGCAGATTCGGCTCGGTCGGGATGCCCGTGCCGATGTCCAGGAACTGGTTCACGCCGTTGCCGGCCAGCCAGGCGGCGGCGCGGTGCATGAACGCCCGGTTCTGGCGGGCGCCGTCCCTCGACTCGGCCGGCAGCCGCTCGCCCACCTCACGGTCGACCTCGTAGTTGTCCTTGCCGCCGAGCAGCCAGTCGTAGACCCGTGCCGGGTGCGGCTTGCTGGTGTCGACCTGAGGCTTGGGCGTCCCTGCCGTCATACGAAACTCCGATGCGTGCGTGGCGGTGCGACGGGAGGCGGCACGACGTGTCCGGGCGCCGTCACGGGGCTTCCCCCGGGCGTCACCAGCCGTCCGGAGAAGTCTGCCACAGGGCCCGCGAGTTGATCAGTTCGAGGTGGGCGGTGACCCGGGCCCGGCTCCTCAGGCCATCGGCAGACCCAGGCCGTAGTAGGTGACCCGGTACGGGCCCATGTCGCCCGCCTCGGACTCGATGCGCAGGTCCTCGGGGGACTCCACCCCCATCGCGCGGGCCGTCGCCACGATCGTCCCGGCCAGTGCCTTGCCGTCGGGCCGGCCCGGGCCGCCCGCGTCGACGCGCAGCCTGGGATCGTTGGCGTCGGGCCATGTGCGGGCGGTCATCGGGTACTCGGCCACCGTGCCCCAGCCCAGCGACATCGGGTCGAGCGACTCGTCCACGAAGGAGGCGAGCATCAGCCGGTCGCCGCAGTCGATGTCGACGATGAGCGGTGCGCCCTTCCCCTCGATCCGCCCGTAGATCGCCATCCACATCGGGGTCCGCAGCGCGGTCGTCTCGGCCGGCAGTGTCGTCAGGAAGTCGGCGAGCGCCATGGTCATGGTCTCCCAGCTGCGGGCCTGCCAGCCGCCGGGAAAGGTCAGTCCGCCGTTCGACGCGTCCTGCCGGAAGCCGAAGAAGCCGGTGATCGAGAACGCGTCGTCGTACCCCTGGCGTACGAACCAGTTCTCCGCCGGGTCGGTGGGCTGAAGCACCAGCTCCGGCCCGGTCGGCCCGGCGCGCAGTTCGAGCGTGTTCGGCTCGCCCCGCCAGCGCAGATACGGGGAGCCCCAGCTCTGCCCGGTGCGGACGAACGGAGCCCGTCGGCCGTAGACGCCCATGACCGACGCCTCGCCGAGCGTGCCGGTCAGTTCCTCCTTGACCAGCCGGAACGCCTCGGCCTGGGAGGCCGGGTCCGGCGCGGTGTGCCGTACCGGGACGGCGAGTTCGAAGTACGCCTCCCCGCGCGTGTACCGCTCCTCGTGCTTCCCGACCGGCTCCACCCGTGCGTCGCCGGTGGAGCGGCCGGTGACCACGGTGGGGCCGCCGGTCCAGCCCCAGCCGAGCCGGACGACCAGTGCCCGTGTCGCGTCCGCCGTCCAGCCGCCGGTGTCCGCCGAGCGAAGGCGGACCGCGAGGGCAGATATCGGCTCGTCCGTGGCGCTCTGTCGAGGTGCGCCGCCCCGTTGTTCGGTCATGCGACCGATCTTGCCGTACCCGCCGACCGGTCTTCGCTCGGAGTGGCGGAGTTGAGGCAACTGTTACGGACCGGGCGGCGCGCCGGGTGTCAGTTCATCCGGTCCGGGTCGGGACCGGTGCGCTCGTTCCGGTTCAGGGCCGAGATCTCGGCGATGTCGCCCTCGCTCAGCTCGAAGTCGAACAGGCGGAAGTTCTCCTCGACGCGCGCGCGGGTCACCGACTTCGGGAAGACGATGTCCCCGCGCTGGATGGCCCAGCGCAGTGTCACCTGGGCGGGCGTCCGGCCGACGGCGTTCGCGATACCGACGACGACCGGGTCGTTCAGCACCTTGCCCTTGGCGATGGGGGACCAGGCCTCGGTGGCGATGTCGTGCTCGGCGTCGAACGCCCTGACCTCGTCCTGGGTCAGATACGGGTGCGCCTCGATCTGGTTGACGGCGGGGACGACCACGGAGCCCTCCAGCAGCCGGCGCAGATGGTGCGGCTGGAAGTTGGAGACGCCGATGGCCCTGACGCGCCCCGAGCGGTAGATCTCCTCCAGCGCCTGCCAGGTCTCCACGAACTTGCCCTGGGCGGGCAGCGGCCAGTGGATGAGGAAGAGGTCGAGGTGGGCCAGTCCGAGGTCCGTGAGGCTCTGGTCGAACGCGGCGTGCGCGGCGGCGGGGTCGTGGAAGGGGTTGTTCAGCTTGCTGGTCACGAAGATGTCGTCCCGGTCGAGCCCGGAGTCGCGGACCGCCTGGCCGACCTCCTTCTCGTTGCCGTACATCTGCGCGGTGTCGATGTGCCGGTAGCCGACCTCCAGCGCGGTCAGCGTCGCCGCCCGGGTGTCGGCCGGCGGGATCTGGAAGGTGCCGAAGCCGAGCTGGGGGATCTTCACCCCGTTGTTGAGGGTGATGTCGGGTACGGCGTTCATGGGGACTCCTCGAGATGCTGCTCGACAGGCTGCGGGGGTGGTGGGGGAGAGTGCTCAGGGCCGTCTTCCCGATCGTATTGCCGGTAAAACAGCGGAATACGACAAATGCCCCAGCGGCTTCCCCCTGCGGGCGGCCTCCGACGGTTCGTCAGATCGCGGGTTACGGGCGGGGGCCTTTCTCCTTACCGAGGGGTTACGGAGGCAACCTTCTCGATGCCCGGCCCGTCATGCACGGCATGAAGATCTCATTTCTTATACACAACGCGTATGGGATAGGAGGGACAATCACCACCACGTTCAACCTGGCCCGCGCGCTGGCCGACCGGCACGACGTGGAGATCATCTCCGCTCTCCGGCACCGGGAGCGGCCTAACCTCACCCTCGACCCGCGCGTGAGGCTGCGGCCCCTGGTGGATCTGCGGCACGAGAAGAACGACCCACGCCATCTGACCCCGGCGAAGGTCTTCCCCTCGGCCGAGTACCGCTACCGGCAGTACAGCGCCCTCACCGACGAGCGCATCGGCGAGGCGCTGGCGACGCTCGACGCCGACGTCGTCGTGGGCACCCGGCCCGGCCTCAACGTGCACCTCGCCCTCCAGGCCCCCGCCCGTACGGTGCGCGTCGGCCAGGAGCACCTCACTCTGAACAACCACCCGCCGCGCCTGCGCAACGCGCTGCGCCGGGTCTATCCGCGCCTGGACGCGATCACCCCCGTCACGGAGGCCGACGCCGCCGTCTACCGGCGCAAGATGCGGCTGCCGGGCGTCCGGGTGCAGGCGCTCCCCAACAGTGTCCCGGCCCCGACGCTCCCGCCGGCCGACGGCTCCGAGCGTGTCGTGATCGCCGCCGGACGACTGGTGCCGGTGAAGCGATTCGACCTGCTGATCGAGGCCTTCGCCGCGGTCGCCGCCGAGCGGCCCGACTGGCAGCTGCGCATCTACGGCAAGGGCGAGGAGCAGGAGCGGCTGCGCGCGCTCATCGACCGGCTCGGCCTGTACAACAGCGTCTTCCTGATGGGCGCCGCGATCCCGATGGAGGCCGAGTGGGTCAAGGCCTCGATCGGGGCCGCGACATCGAACTTCGAGCCGTTCGGCATGACCATCGTCGAGGCGATGCGCTGCGGCCTGCCCGTCGTGAGCACCGACTGCGACTACGGTCCGGGCGAGATCATCGCCCCCGGCGAGGACGGCCGGCTGGTCCCCGTCGGCGACCGGGACGCCCTGGCCGGCGCCCTGCTGGACCTCGTACGCGACGACGAACTGCGCCGCCGGATGGGCCGCAGCGCGCTGGAGAACTCCCGGCGCTTCGCCCCCGGCCCGGTGGTGGCCCAGGCCGAGCGGCTCTTCGAGGAACTGGTGGCGGCCCGCGGCGAGGGCCGGCCACCCGCACGCACCACCGAGCACGCACTGGTGAGCGGCGGACACGCCGCCAAGGACACCGCGCTGGTCGCGGCCAGCAGCGTCCTGAGGACCGTACGGAAGGCACGAGGATGAGCGGCGACGACAACGCGAACGCACCGGCCGCGAAAGCACCGGTGGACAAGCCCCGCGCGGACGCGACCGTGGACGACGACGGACGTTTCGTCCTGCGCGTACGACTGCCCCTGCCCGACTCCGCGCGCCCCCGGCTGCTGCTTCAACTGCGCCCCAAGAAGGGGCAGTCGGAGGAGACCGGCCGTGTCGTCGCGCTGGAGCCCGCCGGGCCGGACGAATGGCGGGCCGTGCTGGAGACGGCGCCCGCCCTGCCGGAAGGCCGCTGGGACGCGTACGTCCTGGGGGCGCCGGGCGAGGAGCGCACACCGCTGCTGCCCGGTCTGCGTGATCTGCGCACGCTGGTCTCCGGCGGCGGCGACGGCCGGTCCACACCCCTGGCGGTCCGGATCCCCTACGCGACGAAGGACGGCCGGCTCGCCGTACGGACCTGGTTGCGGGCCTCGCACGCGGAGGCCGGCCGGATCGTCTTCTCGGGCCGGTCGATGACCGTACGGGCGCGGCTGTTCGGTCCCCGGCTGGGCGAGGGCGCGGCGGCGCTCCTGTACCGGCGGGGGCGGGAGACCGCCGTACGGCAGACACCGCTGCGGGCGGAGGGGGACCGGGCGTTCACCTTCACCGTCGACTACCCGGACCTGCTCGCGGAACAGGGCCGGCCCGACACCGACGCGGCGGCGGTCTGGGACGTGTACGTCCGGCCGGCCGCCGGGGCGCCCCGGATCAGGGTGGCCCGGCTGCTGGACGACGTCGCCGACCGCAAGGCGGTCTTCGTCTACCCGGCCGCCACCCTCGGCGGGGTGGCGGCGCGTCCGTACTACACGGTCGACAACGACCTCTCAGTGGAGGTCGCGCCCGCCGCCGGCCGGTGAACTCCGGCGCGCCGCGAGGCGGTTGACGCCCCGTCGGACCGCGGCCGACGCCGCGTCAGCCCGCGGCCCGCAGCACCGTCGACACCAGGGCCTTCGCCTCCTCCTGCACCTCACCCAGATGCTCCGGGCCCCGGAAGCTCTCCGCGTACACCTTGTACACGTCCTCGGTGCCCGACGGCCGCGCGGCGAACCAGGCGCTGTCGGTGCACACCTTCAGGCCGCCGATCGCCGCGCCGTTGCCGGGTGCCTCGGTGAGGACCTTGGTGATCGGCTCGCCCGCCAGGGAGTCGGCGGTGACCTGGTCGGCGGAGAGCTTGCCGAGGACCGCCTTCTCCTGCCGGCTCGCGGGGGCGTCCACGCGGGCGTAGGCCGGGTCGCCGAACCGCTCGGTCAGCGCGGCGTAGTGCTGGGACGGGGTGGCGCCCGTGACGGCGGTGATCTCGGAGGCCAGCAGGGCGAGCAGGATGCCGTCCTTGTCGGTGGTCCACACCCGTCCGTCGCGGCGCAGGAAGGAGGCGCCGGCGCTCTCCTCGCCGCCGAAGCCCAGACCGCCGTCGTACAGACCGTCGACGAACCACTTGAAGCCCACCGGCACCTCCACGAGCGTGCGCCCGAGGTCGGCGGCGACCCGGTCGATCATCGAGGAGGAGACCAGCGTCTTGCCGATCCCGGTGCCGGCCGGCCAGCCGTCACGGTGCGTGTAGAGGTACTGGATGGCCACGGCCAGATAGTGGTTGGGGTTCATCAGACCGCCGTCCGGCGTGACGATGCCGTGCCGGTCGGCGTCGGCGTCGTTGCCGGTCGCGATGGTGTACGTGTCGCGCTGCGCGATCAGCGAGGCCATCGCGTACGGCGACGAGCAGTCCATCCGGATCTTGCCGTCCCAGTCCAGCGTCATGAACCGCCAGGTCGGGTCGGCGAGCGGGTTCACCACCGTGAGGTCGAGCCGGTGCCGTTCGGCGATCCGGCCCCAGTACCCGACCGAGGCCCCGCCGAGCGGGTCCGCGCCGATCCGGATCCCGGCGTCGCGGACCGCGTCCAGATTCAGGACGGACGGCAGGTCGTCCACGTACCGGCCCAGGAAGTCGTGCCGCCCCGTGGTGTCGGCGGCCAGCGCCCGCGCGTACGGCACCCGGCGCACATCCGCCAGACCCGCCTCGATCAGCGCGTTGGCGCGGTCCTGGATCCAGGAGGTGGCGTCCGAACCGGCCGGGCCGCCGTTGGGCGGGTTGTACTTGAATCCGCCGTCGGCCGGCGGGTTGTGCGACGGCGTGACCACGATGCCGTCGGCGAGGCCGGTGGCGCGGTCCTGGTTGTGGGTCAGGATCGCGTGCGAGACGGCCGGGGTGGGGGTGTAACCGTCGTCCGCGTCGATCAGGACGGTGGCGCCGTTGGCGGCCAGCACCTCCAGCGCGGTCACCCGCGCCGGCTCGGACAGCGCGTGCGTGTCGGCGCCCAGGAACACCGGCCCGTCGGTGCCCTGACGGGTCCGGTAGTCGCAGATGGCCTGTGTCGTGGCGGCGATGTGGTCCTCGTTGAACGCCGCCCCGAGCGCGGAGCCGCGGTGTCCTGACGTACCGAAGGTGACCCGCTGCGCGGGCTCGGCCGGATCCGGACGCAGCGCGTAATAGGCCGTCACCAGCCGTGCCACGTCGACCAGATCTCCGGGCTGCGCGGGCTGCCCGGCCCTGTCGTGCACCATCGGCGGACTCCAATCGTGTCGGGCGGGCGCCCGCCGGTTCGAGGACGGGGCCTACGTAACCCTATGAGGTGGGGCCGCGCCAGTGGGCGCCGCGGTGCCCGTGCGCGGCCAGTGCTCCAGCAGCACATGGAGCGCTTCGACGGTGCGCTCCCAGGACGCCTGGACGTCGCGGTCGGCCGCGAACCCGCCGTTGGCCTCCAGCGTGCTGAAGCCGTGGAAGGTGCTGCGGAGCAGCCGTACGGCATCGGTCAGGTCGGGTTCGGTGAGGCCGTACGCCCGGAGCATCCCGTACGTCATCTCGACGGTGCGCAGATACGACGGGGGAGTGGACGTGATCGCCGGGTCGAGCCGGGTCTGGGTGGCGGCGTACAGGCCGGGGCGCTCCAGCGCGAACGTCCGGTAGGCGTCGGCGAACGCGACGAGCGCGTCCCGGCCGGCCCGGCCCGCCACGGCGGCGGCGACGCGCCCCGCGAACTCGTCCACCGCCAGCAGCGCGATCCGGGTCCGCAGGTCCGCCGCGTTCCTGAGGTGCGCGTAGAGGCTCGCGTCCTTCACCCCGAAGCGCCGGGCGAGCGCGGCCACCGTGACGTTCTCGAAGCCCACCTCGTCGGCCAGGGCGCCCGCCGCCTCGGTCAGGGCGTCGACCGTCAGTCGTACGCGCGCCATGGGCGCCACCTCCTGTGCTCGGCCCGGTTCGGCGTGGCTCCGCCCGAGCATACCCGGAGACTAGGAAAAATAATTATTTGCCTAATACGATTAGGCACTGTTAGCTTCGAAATCATGAAAGCAGTGACCGAGCAGGACATCCGCGCGTCGTTCGTCAATTGCTCCAAGGGAGAGGCGGCGCGACTTCCCGTACCGCGCGACCTCGCGGAGCGCCCCTGGGAAGACCTGGACTTCCTGGGATGGCTCGACCTCTCCGCGCCCGACCGCGGCTATCTCGTCACCGAAAGGGACGGCGCGCTCATCGGCGTGACGCTGCGTTATCCGTCACGCCGGAGCGGGTTTCTGCGCCGCAGCATGTGCTCCGTCTGTCTGACCACGCACCCGGGCAGCGGTGTGTCGCTGATGACGGCGCGCAAACGCGGCAAGGCGGGCCGGGAGGGGAATTCGGTCGGGCTGTACATGTGCACCGACCTCGCCTGCTCCCTCTACGTACGCGGAAAGAAAGCGGCGGCGCCCGGCGGGCGCATGGAGGAGAGCCTGACCGTGGAGCAGCAGATCGAGCGCGCGCGGGCGAACCTCTTCGGCTTTCTCGACCAGCTCGCCACCTGAGAGGCCGGCGCGCTCGTCCGTACGGTCGAACGCCCGGGCCCCGACGGGCGGGCCGCCCTACGATTGCCGGGAAAGCAGCTCTCTTCCACGGAGAAGGCGCGCCGCAATGACGAAACTCGGCCTCCCGGACAGCATCCAGGCCTGCCTGTTCGACCTCGACGGTGTCATCACGAAAACGGCCGTCGTGCACGCGGCGGCCTGGAAGGAGACGTTCGACGCGTTCCTGCGGGAACGCGACGGCGCGGGATTCCGCCCCTTCGACGCCGTCGCGGACTACAACCAATTCGTCGACGGACTTCCCCGCGCCGACGGCGTACGGGCCTTTCTCGCCTCGCGCGGCATCAAGCTTCCCGAAGGCGCGCCGGACGACCCGCCGGACCGCGACACCGTGCGGGGCCTCGGCAACCGCAAGAACGAGCGGCTGCTGAAGAGGATCAGATCCGGCGGCGTCGAGGCGTACGAGGGCTCGCTGCGCTACATCCGGGCCGTCCGGGCGGGCGGTCTGCGCACCGCGGTGGTCTCCTCCAGCACCAACTGCCGTGACATCCTGCGGGCGATCGACGCCGAGTCCCTCTTCGACACCCGTGTCGACGGTGTCGTGGCGGCGGAGCGCGGACTGCCCGGCAAGCCCGACCCCGCCCCCTTCCTCGCGGCGGCGGGGGATCTCGGCACCGAGGCATCGGCCGCCGCCGTGTTCGAGGACGCGCTGGCCGGTATGGAGGCCGGTCGCTCGGGACACTTCGGATATGTCGTCGGCGTCGACCGGGTGGGGCAGGCCGACGCGCTGCGGGCCCACGGCGCGGACACGGTCGTCACGGATCTGGCGGACCTCGCCGACTCCGCCGACTCCGCCGACTCCGCAGGCCAGGAGCCGCGGGCATGATCACCGACTCGATGTACGCCGTGGAGCCCTGGTCCCTGCGCGAGACGGAACTCAGCCTCGACGTCCTGCCGCAGAGCGAATCGGTCTTCGCGCTCTCCAACGGCCATGTCGGCTGGCGCGGCAACCTCGACGAGGGCGAACCGCACGGCCTGCCCGGCTCGTACCTCAACGGTGTCCATGAACTGCACCCCCTGCCGTACGCCGAGGCCGGTTACGGCTACCCCGAGTCGGGCCAGACCGTCATCAACGTCACCAACGGCAAGATCATCCGGTTGCTGGTGGACGACGAGCCGTTCGACCTGCGCTACGGACAACTCCGGTCCCACGAGCGCGTGCTCGACCTGCGGGCCGGCCTGCTGCACCGTACGTGCGAGTGGACCTCACCGGCCGGCAGCACCGTACGCGTGCGCTCCACCCGGCTCGTCTCCTTCACCCAGCGCGCCATCGCCGCCGTCTCCTACGAGGTCGAGGCGGTCGACACCGAGGTGCGCATCGTCATCCAGTCGGAGCTGGTGGCCAACGAGCAACTGCCCGAAGCCGCGGCCGATCCCCGCGCCTCCGTCGCGCTGGAGTCGCCGCTCCAGGCGGAGGAGACCTTCGCTTCGGGAAACCGGCTGCGGCTGGTGCACTCCACCCGCCGCAGCGGCCTGCGCGTCGGCGCGGCGGCCGACCATGTCGTGTCCGGCCCCGAGCCGACCACCACGGAGTGCGAGTCCGACGACGACGTCGCGCGGCTGACCGTCACCTCCGTCCTGAAACCCGGCAAGAGCCTGCGGCTCGACAAGCTCGTGGCGTACGGGTGGTCGAGCACCCGGTCGCTGCCCGCGGTCGGTGACCAGGTGGACGCCGCGCTGGCCGGCGCGGCGAGCGTCGGCTGGCAAGGGCTCGTCGACGAACAGCGCGCGTATCTCGACGACTTCTGGCGGTGCGGCGACGTCGAGGTGGAGGGCGACGAGAAGATCCAGCAGGCCGTACGCTTCGCCCTCTTCCATGTCCTCCAGGCCGGCGCCCGCGCCGAGCAACGAGGCATCGCCGCCAAGGGGTTGACCGGCTCCGGCTACGACGGGCACGCCTTCTGGGACACCGAGGCGTTCGTCCTCCCGCTGCTCACCTACACCTCGCCCGACGCGGTGTCCCAGGCACTGCGCTGGCGCCAGAGCACCCTGCCCGCGGCGCGTGAGCGCGCCGAGCAACTCGGCCTGCGCGGCGCCGCGTTCCCCTGGCGGACCATCGACGGCTCGGAATGCTCCGCCTACTGGCCGGCCGGCGCCGCCGCCTTCCACGTGAACGCCGGGATCGCCGACGCCGTGGTGGGATATCTGTTCGCCACCGAGGACGCGGAGTTCGAGCGGGACTGCGCCGTCGAACTGCTGGTGGAGACCGCGCGGTTGTGGCGGTCCCTCGGTCACCACGACCACCACGGCGCCTTCCACATCGACGGCGTCACCGGCCCCGACGAGTACAGCGCCGTCGTGGACGACAACACGTATACCAATCTGATGGCCCGCACGAATCTGCTGGCCGCGGCCGACATCGTGGAGCGCCACACCGACCGGGCGGCCCAACTCGGCGTCGACGACGAGGAGAGCGCCGCCTGGCGGGATGCCGCCGAGGCCATGCACATCCCGTACAACGACGAGTTGCGGGTGCATGAGCAGGACAACGGATTCACCGGGCACCAGCAGTGGGACTTCGAGAACACCCGGGCCGACCAGTACCCGCTCCTGCTGCACTTCCCCTACTTCGACATCTACCGCAAGCAGGTCGTCAAACAGGCGGACCTGGTGCTGGCGATGTACAAGTGCGGCTCGTACTTCGACGCCGACCACAAGGCGCGCAACTTCGCCTACTACGAAGCCATCACCGTCCGCGACTCCTCACTGTCGGCCTGCTGCCAGGCGGTCATGGCGGTGGAGACGGGACACCTGCGCCTCGCCTACGACTATCTGACCGAGGCGGCGCGGATGGACCTGGAGGACCTGGAGCACAACACGCGCGACGGTCTCCACATCGCCTCGCTCGCGGGCACCTGGATGGCTCTGGTGGCCGGCTTCGGCGGCATGCGGCACCAGGGCGACCGGCTGGACTTCGCGCCCCGGCTGCCCGAGGAGATCAGCCGGCTCGCGTTCACGGTGCAGGTCCGGGGCCGCCATCTGCGGGTCGAGATCACCCCGACGACCGCCACGTACACCCTCCCCACCGGTGATCCGCTGAAGATCCACCACTACGGCGACCTCGTCACCGTCCACGGGGGAGTCCCCGAGGCCCGCACCATCCCGGCCGTCGTCGCCTCGCCGACACCGGACTACCCGCCGGGGCGGCGGCCCAACGTGGACGGGCACCGGCGCTGATCGTTCGGGGTGCGCCGGGTGCGCCGGGTGCGGTCCGTGCGGTCCGGCCGGGGCGGTCCCGCCGTGGCGGTTCAGCCCGTGAAGTCGGGCGCGTAGACCCACTTCGTGGTCTCCGCGACCATCGTCACGTCCGTGGACAGCACCCCGGTGATCGACCTGATCGACGCGACCAGGTCGATCAGATGCGCGTCGTCCCGCGCCATCACCTCCACGATGAGGTCGTACGCGCCCATGCCCGTCACCACGTAGTAGGCCTCGTCCAGCTTCGACACGTTCTCGGCGACGCTCCGCGTCCGTGAGTCGCACCGGATGCCCACGATGGCCGAGCGGTGCAGACCGTGCGTGCCCGGGTGGGTCATGGTGCCCACGGCGACGATCCGTTCCTGGATCAGCCGGTTGAGCCGCTGACGCGTCGCCGCGTGCGACAGGCCCACCGTCCGTGCCAGCTCCGCGACCGGTGTCCGCCCGTCCGCCTGGAGGATGCGGACCAGTGTCCGGTCCGTCTCGTCCAGGTCCGCGGGCCGCAGGCCGCTGAATTGTCCGTGTCGCACCGTGCTCCTCAGGTCCTGAACGCCGGCGGGTCCAGCGGGCCCGCCACTTTCGTCAGGAGATTACTCGACAGGACTCATTGACACCATATTGATCGTGCGCCTAGCTTTCTGCCATCACTTTGACGGTAGAGGTGCTCCATGGCAACGAAAATACATGCTCTCCATGCGTCCACACTGATCGACGGGACGGGCGCCGATCCGATCGACAACGCCGTTCTCGTGGTCACCGACGGCGTCATCACCGCCGTCGGCACCGAGACCGAGGTACAGGTGCCCGGCACGGCGGAACACGTCGACCTCCACGACGCGACCCTGATCCCGGGCCTCATCGACTGCCACACCCATCTCGGCGGCACCCAGAGTTCCGACTTCACCCAGTGGGTCATCGAGGACGACCTCCAGCAGGCCGTGGAATCGACCGTCCAGATGCGAGAGCTGATGGTCCACGGCGTCACCACCATCCGGGACATCTCCCGCAACGGGCTGCGCCTCAAGCGCGCGGTCAACGCCGGGCGGCTGCCAGGACCCCGGATCGTCGCCTGCGGCCCCGGCATCTCCCGGACCGGCGGCCACGGCGACGCGCACAACCTGCACTGCGACCTGGTCCAGCGCAGCCACCCGTGGGCCCTGCTCGCCGACGGCCCCGAGGAGATCCGCAAGACCGTCCGGCTGCTGAACCGCATGGGCTCCGACGCCGTCAAGATCTGGGCGACCGGCGGCGGCATGTGGGACAAGGAGCTGGAGACCGACCAGCACTTCGACCTCGACGAGCTTCGCGCGGTCGTCCGGGAGGCGCGTATGGTCGGCGCTCCGGTGCTCGCGCACGCCGAGTCCCTCGCCGCGACCAAGGACTGTCTGCGGGCCGGGGTCGCCACACTGGAACACGGCGAGGAGCTGGACGAGGAGTGCATCGAGATGATGCGCGACCAGGGCGTCGTCCACGTACCGACGCTTCAGCTGTTCCTCGGCCCGTGGTTCGACCACTACCCGCCGCCGCCGCGCCAGGGTCTGGAGTCCTACCGGGGCGAGACGATGGTCGAGAAGGAGAAGAACCGCGTGGCCGACAACTTCAACGCCTCCCGCACCGCCGGTGTGCGGATCGCCGTGGGCAGCGACAGCTTCTCCAGCGAGACCGTCCCCTTCGGCGTGTCCACCCTCACCGAGGTCAGGACGATGATCGAGACGGGCATGCCGCCGATGGACGCCCTGGTCGCCGCCACCCTCAACGGGGCACGCGCGCTGCGGGTGGACGACGTCACGGGCTCGCTGACCGTCGGCAAGAGCGCGGACGTCCTGGCGCTCGGGCTCAACCCGCTCGACACCCCGAAGGCGTACGGCAAGGAGCACATCGTCCGTGTCCAGCGGGGCACCCAGGTCTGGGTCGACCGGTCGGACGACAGAACAGAGCTGCCGGACGGGAGGGCCCGTCATGGCGAAGTCGTCTGACACCCAAGGCGCGGGCACGAGCGCGGGCACGGGCGCCGGAGCGGGTACGGGAGCGGGCACGGGCCCCGGCGCCGAGCCGCGGCCGGTCCGTCTCGCCAACGCCGGGCTGACCACGAAGGACCTGGTCTTCTTCGTCGTCGCGGCTGCCGCGCCCCTCACGGTCATGGCCGGCGTGGTGCCGCTCGCGATCCGTACGGGCGGCGAGTCGGCCGCGTACGGCTATATCGTCCCCGGCGCGATCCTGCTGCTCTTCGCCGCGGGCTTCACCGCGATGAGCCCGATGATCAAGAACGCCGGCGCCTTCTACTCGTACATCGCCCGGGGTCTCGGCCGTCCGCTCGGCATCGGCTCCGCGCTGGTCGCGCTCGTCGCGTACAACGCGATGGCCGTCTGTCTGCTGGCCGGTTTCGCGTACTACACGGCGAACACCTTCTCCTCGCTCTTCGGCCTGGACGTCCCCTGGCAGCTGATCGCGGTGGTCGGCACGGCCGCCGTCGCGTTCCTCGGCTACTCCAAGGTCACCCTCGGCGCCCGTGTGCTGGGCATCGCGCTCGGTCTCGAACTCCTCGTGCTCGTCATCTACGAGGTGTTCGTACTGGTCAAGGGCGGCGCGAGCGGCCCGACGGTGAGCGTCTTCGCACCCAGCCTGATCACCCATGACGGCTTCGGGGCGCTGCTGGTCCTGACCGCCGGCGGTTTCATCGGCTTCGAGGCGACGGCGCTGTACGCGGAGGAGGTCCGCGACCCGGCCCGGACGATCCCGCGCGCCACCTACATCGCCATCGGTTTCCTCGCGGTCTTCTACACCTTCTCCGTGTGGTGCGTGTTCGTCGCGTACGGCTCCGACGGCGCGCTCGCCTTCGCGGGCGGTGACGACGTGGCGAACATGACGTTCGCCTCGATCACCCACTACGTCGGCGCGTGGGCCTCCGACTTCGGTCAGATCCTGCTCTGCACGAGCGCCTTCGCCGCCGCCCTCGCCTTCCACAACGCCGCGTCCCGCTACTTCTTCGCGCTCGGCCGGCAGCGTGTGCTGCCGAGCGCGTTCGGCAGGATCCACCGGCGTTCCGGCGCACCGGTCGGCGGAACCGTCGCGCAGACCGTCGTCAACGCCGTGGTCCTCGGACTGGCGATGATCCTGGGCGCCGACCCGTATCTCGTGGTCTTCCTCTGGTCGGCCGCGCCCGGGGTGCTGGGCATCCTCGCGCTCGAAGCGCTCACCGCGCTCGCGGTGGTCCTCTTCTTCGCGAGGAACCTCCGGGGCCACTCGCCCTGGCGGGTGCTGATAGCGCCCGCCATAGCCGCTGTCGGCCTGGTGGTGCTCGTGTGGCTCTCGGTCTCCCAGCTCGACCTCCTCACAGCCGCGGGATCGGCCACCAACTGGGCGCTGCTGCTGCCGCTTCCGGCGCTGTTCCTGGTGGGAGTCGTGATGGCCGTGCGGATCCGCCGCCGCGACTCGGTCCGCTACGAATCGCTCGGCACCGAGGACGTCGAGGGCTGATGTACAGGCTTCCGACACATCCGGTTCATTGCCGCTGATCGTCAACTCCCGGCAGACTCTGCGTGTTCAGTGGCCGCCACGCGCACGACATGGCTGACATGCGTGCCGTGGACGGCCCGGCCCAGCCCGCTCCCCACAGCGGGTTCGACCAGGAGGACGCAGTTGAAGAAGAGTTGGCCCTCGGCCAGGCGAACGGGCTCCGCGCGACGGCTCGGGAGGATGTCCCTCCTGAGTTCCGTCGGAGCCATAGCACTGGTGGTGGCCGCGCCGGCCACCGCCTTCGCCGACCCCCCACGGGCACTCCCCGGCAACGCCAACGAGCAGGAACGGACGTTCCAGCCCGCCTACGACTACGACGGTGACGGCTGCTACGCCAGCCCCGCCATCGGCCCCGACGGCACCGTCGCCCCGGGTCTGGGACTGGGCGGCGACGTCAACGGCAACTGCCGTGACCTCTCCGACCTGGAGAACAGCAACAGTTACTCGCGCGAGAAGTGCAACAACGGGTGGTGCGCGATCATGTACGCCTCCTACTTCGAGAAGGACCAGGTGTCACTCGGCGGCGGCAGCGCCGGACACCGCCACGACTGGGAACACATCGTGGTGTGGGTCAAGGACAACAACGTCGAGTACGTGTCGACGTCCGCCCACGGCGGGTTCCAGATCCACAACCGCTCCCAGATCCAGTTCGACGGCACTCATGCCAAGGTCGTCTACCACAAGGACGGCGGCAGCACGCACGCCTTCCGGGCCGCGAGCACGGGCGACGAGCCGCCGGAGAACCACCGGGGCACGTGGCAGTATCCGACGCTCGTCGGCTGGGAGGGCTACCCCGCCGGTCTGCGCGACAAGCTGAGCGGAGCCGACTTCGGCAGCGCGACGCTCGGTATCAAGGACAGCACGTTCAACTCGCACCTCGCCAAGGCCAAGCCGGCCGACATCCCGTTCGACCCGAACGCCTGACGGGCGACGGCGGGACGGCGACCCCGTTTCGGTCGTCGTCCCGCCGTCCGTCTTCCGACGTTCTCCGGTGGCTTCCGGTGGCTTCCGGTATCTTCCGGCGCGGCGTCAGCGCAGCGTGCCTGCAAGCGCGTTGATCACCTCGGACGCCAGTACCGCCTGGCCGGACGCCGAGAAGTGGATGCGGTCGGCGCTCAGCAGATCCGGCCGCGAGTTGACCGGGTGGTCCCACATGTCGATCACCAGGACGTCGAACTCGACGGCCAGGCCCAGGATGATGGCGTTGAGCATCCGTACCCGCTCGGGGAAGTCCGGGAACGCCGGTACGTGGAAGGCCCTGCCGAGTGTGAACGTCGTCAGCCGCGCCCCGGTCCCGGCCGCCCGCTCGAACACGCGCCGCGCCGTGCGCTCGACGGCGTCGAAGTCGGGCCGCTGACGGAACAAGTCGTTGGCCCCGCAAGAGATATGGAGCAGATCCGGGCGGAACGCGACGACCTCGTCCATCTGCCGGCGCAGTGTGTCGGCGGTGGTCGCGCCGATCGTGCCGGTGTTGAGGCAGACCAGTTCGGGACGTTCCCGGCACAGGGCATCGGCGACCCGATCGCCCCACGGCAGATGCGTGTAGCCGGGACTGGGGCCACCGGTTCCGGCGGCCAGGCTGTCGCCGGCGACCGCGAAGCGTCGCCACGGCGAACCGGCGAGGAGCTGGGCGGCGCGTCCCGGCGTGAGACAGAAGGGGTCGGCCTCTTCGGTGAGAGGCTTCGTTGCGGTAGTCGTCATGGCATAAAAATACGATCGGTCGTGCGGACAGTGCAAGAGAACTCGACGTCGGAGTGTCGGCGTGTCGGTGGTTCGGGGTGCGGGCGGGCCGAAGTCCGGACGGTGTGAACTCCCGCTATTGGTACGGACCTTGACGCCGTTCGCCGGTGTCCCTACGGTGGCCAATCAGCCCCTCGTTCACATGCTCGTCCTCTGTTCGCATATGAGACCCCCATGACTTCCCGTAGGAAGGCTCTTGCGATGCGTACTCCCAGACTCCTCCCCACCGTCCTCGCCGTCGCCGCGACGGCCGGCGCGCTGTCCATGACCGCCACCCCGGCGCACGCGGCCGTCATCAACGTGACGACCGCCGCCGAACTGAAGTCGGCGCTCACCACCGTCCGCCCCGGCGACACGATCCAGCTCGCCGACGGCAACTACACCGGAAACTTCAAGGCGCTCGTCGCCGCCACCGCCAACTCCCGTATCACGCTGACCGGTTCGGAGAAGGCGGTCCTCAACGCCGGCGGCGGGTACGTGCTGCACCTCAACGGCGCCTCGTACTGGACCGTCAAGGGCATCACCCTCACCGGCGCCCAGAAGGGGATCATGGCGGACACGGCCAACGGCGTCGTCATCGACTCCGTGGTGGTGCACAACCTGGACATGGAAGGCATCCACTTCCGCAAGTCCAGCCGCGACGGAGTCGTCAAGAACTCGCGGATCTACGACACCGGCAACGACGGCCGGGGCATGGGCGAGGGCGTCTACGTCGGCTCCGCCGGCGGCACCTCCGACAAGAGCGACAACGCGCAGATCCTCAACAACACCATCGGCCCCGATGTCGGCGGCGAGGCCATCGACATCAAGGAAGGCACCACCGGCGCGAAGATCATCGGCAACACCTTCGACGGCCGGGGCCTGACCGGCGCCAACTTCGACGACTCCTGGGTCGACGTCAAGGGCAACAACACCCTCGTCGAGAACAACACCGGGAAGAACACCACCAACAACGGCTTCGAGACCCACACCCAGCAGTCGGGCTGGGGCTGTGGCACGGTCTTCCGCGGCAACAAGTCGGACCTGACCGGCGCCACCGGCGACAAGCAGCTCGCGATCAACGTCACGGCGGACACCGCAGGCTGCCGGACCACCGTGCACTCGAACAACACCGTCACGGGCGGTCGTGGCCTGACGAACATCGCCATCACCCCCTGACCGGCCCCGGCCGCCACCGGCCGCCGGACGGGACGCACGGGCGCCCCGTCCGGCGGCCGACCCGCCAAGGCCCGGCCGTGCGCTCAGCTCATCGCGTCGCTCACCGGGGCACCAGCCACGTCGCTCACCGCTCACTCGCCGCGTCAGCCGTCGCGTCGCCGAACCACCTGGGCAGCCGGGCACGCAGATCCGACTGGTCCTCACCGACCCACGCCACATGACCGTCCGGCCGCAGCAGCACCGCGGGCACGTCCAACTCCTCGCTGACATCGACGACATGATCGACCCGGTCCGCCCAGCCCGCCACCGAGAGTCGGCCGGTCTGGTCGAGCAGCAGGCCCCGGCCCCGGTGCGTCAGCTCGTAGAGACGCCCCCGCTTCAGCGTCACGTCCCGCATCCGCCGGCCGAGCAGTTCATGGCCCTCGCCGAAGTCGTAGCGGATCCGGACGGCGATGATCTTCTCGGTCAGATACCGGCTCACCTCCTCGAAGTCCATCAGCTCCGACACCAGCCGCCGCGCGGCCCGGGGGCCGGGCTCGATCGACATCAGCTCCATCTGCGCCCGGGTGTTCTCCAGTACGTCGGCGGCCACCGGATGCCGTTCGGTGCCGTAGCTGTCCAGCAGCCCCTCCGGTGCCCAGCCGTCGACCTCGGCGGCCAGCTTCCAGCCGAGGTTGAACGCGTCCTGGATACCGAGGTTGAGACCCTGCCCGCCCAGCGGAGGATGGATGTGCGCCGCGTCGCCGGCCAGCAGCACCCGGCCGCTCCGGTAGCGCTCCGCCTGCCGGGTGGCATCGCCGAAGCGGGACAGCCAGCGCGGTGAGTGCACGCCGAAGTCGGTGCCGGCGGTGGCCCGCAGCTGCCGCTTGAACTCCTCGAACGTCGGCGGGACCGTACGGTCCTCGGCCACTCCGTCGGCCGGCACGCCGACGCGGTACGCCCCGTCCTCCAAGGGCATGGCCCCGAACCGCAGCTGGGTCTTGCGGACCTCGGTCATCACGGCGGTGAGGGTCTCCTGCGACGCGGTCACCTCCATCTCGCCGAGCAGGGTGTCGACCCTGCTCGGCTCACCGGGGAAGCCGATGCCGAGCAGCTTGCGCACCGTGCTGCGGCCACCGTCGCAGCCGACGAGATGGCGTGCGCGCAGCCATGAGCCGTCCGCCAGCTCGACATCCACCCCGTCGTCGTCCTGGCTCAGCCCGACCAGCTCGTGGCCGCGCCGGATCTCGGCGCCCAGCTCGACGGCGTGCTCGTTCAACAGCCGTTCCGTGACCGGCTGCTGGATACCGAGGACATACGGATGTGTGGTGTCCAGCCGCTCGGGTGCCGGCTTGCGGATGCCGGCGAAGAAGCCACCGAGCGGGTATCGCCGGCCGAGCGCGAGGAACCGGTCCAGCAGTCCGCGCTGGTCCATCACCTCGATGCTGCGCGCGTGCAGGCCCAGTGCGCGGACCTCCCTGGGCGGCTCCGATTCCTTCTCCAGCACGACCACGCGTACGCCGTGCAGCCGCAGCTCGGCCGCCAGCATCAAGCCGGTCGGTCCGCCGCCGGCCACGATCACGTCAATCACAGAGAACCCCCATATGTCGCCCATGGCAGACAGAAGCACACGGAAATCGTGAAGCTCTGATTTCGGTATGTTCTGGCGCCTCGGCCGACAATTCTGCGGCACGACCGGGGTCTTGCCGCAAGGCCCCCGGTGCGCTATATGTTGAGAGTGGCAAGGAGCGCGTGTGCTCTTTGCCTTCTTCTATTTCCTAGCGGCCCGGTGGCTCCTCGCAGAGGTCGTCCAGGACGAACGCCCCGGCGCGTTTCTGGAGTATCCGCTCCGCCTCCAGCTGGCCGAGCAGACCGTCGAGCGCCGCGGCGTCCTGCGGCTTCTCCAGGAATTCCAGTACGGCCCGTTGGAAGGCACCCCGCAGCGTCGACGGCATCGCGTCGGACGCGTCGAAACAGATCTGGTCCGCGCCGTTGAACAGCCGCAGCACCGCCGCCGAGGGGCCCGTCGCCGCGGACGTACCCGTCGCACCCGTTATCCCCGCCGCGCCGGAGGGGAAGTTCGGCCGCTCCGCCGGGGCCGCCGCCTCGACCCACTCGGCCTGGGCCTGCGGCGAGGTGAGTTCGAGCAGCAGCTCCCACGCCGCGTCGCTCGGCTTGAACACCGCGGCCATGTCGCCCGACACCTCGAACACGTTCCGGTCCGCCGGCAGCCCGGCGACGAAGTCCGACGTCGGCGCGGGTGTCACTTCGGGACCGTAGTGGCGGCGGATGAACGAACCTTGGTGCTCGCGGGTGCAGTCCTTCGCGTTCAGCAGCCCGTACCGGTTCGCGCCCAGGCTCTCGAAGTCCTTGGTGAGAGAGGCCAGGGCGTTCGCCTTGTCGTCGGTGGCGAGCACGTCGGCCCATTCCTGCCACGCCTGTTTCACCGGCCCCTTGTCCCACGGCTGGTTTCCGGTGGCCCATCTCTCGTACGTCTCGTAGCCGTGCCGTTGCAGCAGCAGGTCCTCGATCCAGTCCGTGCCCGGCCACCCGGACGTCGCGCCAGACGCCATGCCCAGACACCACACCGCCTCGGCTTCGTCCGCCTCGTCCTCGCCCGCCTTGCTCCAGACGATGGACTTGAGGTCCACCCGCACGGGCACCCAGAACGCGTTCACGTCCGTGTCCCCGTCGATGCCGGTGACCGAGATACGCGGCGCCCACGGCCCGATGGCCTCGGTCGCCACCTCCGGCGGCAGAGGCTGCGCGTCACCTTCGAGCGCGTACTCCGCCAGCTCACCGGTGCCGTTGAGGATCGCCACGTCGGGCGGGGCGTCCGTGCGCAGCTGCGCGACCAGTGTCTCGCGCAGCGAGCGTGTGCCCTCGTACGCGTAGTGCCGGCCCGTCCGCTCACCGATCTTCGCGAGCGCCGCCTCGAACGGCTTCTCCTCGCCGTCCGTCCACGGTCCCAGCACCACCAGCGTCTGCTTCTCCTCGGCCGCGCACCCGGCCGACACGACGGCCGCCCCGGCGAGCAGGGCGCCGGCGAGCGCCGAGCGCAGGAGAGCGTAGGGAGCCCTCACGGTGTCCTCCAGAGGATTTGCAGATGTCTGCGGCCGTAGTGGAACAACGTGAAACCGGACGCCACCGCGCCCGCCGCGCCGACCGCCAGGGCGATCTCGGCGGCCAGCGCCCAACTGCCCGGGTGCGTGCCGCGCAGCTCCACGCCGAGCCGCTCGTCCAGCGACTCGATCGTCGGATCGGCCTTCACCGTCGCCCCCACGGCGGCCAACTCGGCTCCCGCTTCCCGCACTTCCCGCTGCGCGTGCTGCTGGCCGACGGCGCCGGGCACCAGCACACCGAGGACCAGCGGCACCGGGAGCGCGTACAGCGCCAGCACCACGCTGAGCACATGCAACTGGGAGCGGACGAACTCCAATGTGCCGACCACGACGAACACGAAGACCAGCACGGCCAGCAGGGCGCCCGCCGCCGTCACGGCGGACAGCACGCTCCAGCCCGAAAGCTCCGCCGCGTCCGCCTTCAGCTCCCCTTCGAGGGCCACGATGCGGTCGAGCACGGCCGTGGGCTTGTCCGGGCTGCCGACGTCGTGCAGCAGGCTGCGAGCGTAGTCCAGCCCCGCCGTGCGCAGCGCCTTGCTCTCGTGATGGCTGTCGGCCCAGCCGATCCAGTCGTCGTAGGCCACCACCAGCCCCGACACCACCCGGACCTCCTGCTCCTGGGCGGGGCGCAGCGCCTCGGTCTGCGCGGCGTTGTTCAGGCTCTGCGACGCCTCGGTCAGCAGGGACGGATACCTCTCGCCGAGCCCGACGAGATCGGTCTGGAGCAGCGGATTCTTGCCGTTGTCGCCGAGACGCCGCGTGGCTTCGTCGTGCGCGAGGGCCAACGACGTCCTGGCATGGGCCAGTTCGACCATGGCGGGGGCGTAGCGCTCGCGCAGCTGACCCGTACGGTCGTGGAGGTCCAGATACGCCGTCCCGGCGAGCGCCAGGACTGTCAGCCCGAGCGCCGGCAGCAGCAGCATGCGACTGAAGAGGAACGGCGCGGTGTGCCGTCGCTCTCCCTTGTCGCGTGACTCGTCCTTGTCCCGTACGTAGCCACGGGCCCGGTCCCACAACGGCACGGTGAACTCGCGGAGGCCCATCACCGCTCACCCGTGGCCGAGTCCGTCGTCGGCGTGTCTGCCGTCGGCGGGTCCGTCGTCCCGCCGCGCAACCGTCTCGGCCGCCAGCCGCGCAACTGTCCCTGGCGCTGCTCGCCCCTGCTGTGGCTGAACGCGTAGGGGCGGGTGTGGTACGCGTTGTCGAGCAGGGCCCGCTCCAGCTTCCTGTGCTCACCTTCGGTGGTGCGCGGCACCTGGCCGGAGAGCTTGTCGTAGCAGGCCGCCAACTGCTTGCGCACATCGCGTTCGGTGGTGGGAACCTCGATCTCCGAGGGCAGCGACTTGCGGAGCGCGCGCAGTGGATCGGGCACCGGGGGAGTGGTGACCAGCCGGAGCAGCAGTTCCAGCACGTCGGTGCGCAGGCGGTACTGTGCCTGGCTGTCCGTCAGCCCCTCGTTTGTGTCCAGCAGATGCAGCGTCTCCCAGGCCCGGGCGGCGGCGGCCACGGTCGGCGGACCGCCGTCGGCGGGCGGAGCCGCGTGGATCCGCACGATGGCCGTGCGGGCGGCGGTGCGATGCCGTGAGTCGAGGGGGACGGCTTCGAGGAGGTCCACGGCTTTCTGGGTGTCGCCGTCGGCGAGATGGATACGGGCCAGGCCGAACGCCGCGCTGCCGAGGGCGCGGTTGCGCTTCCACACCGCGCTGTAGAAGATCACCGCCTGCTGCGGGTAGCCGAGAACCTCGTGGCAGTAGCCGAGGGCGAGCTTGGGCGCGTACTCGCCGGGAATCGCCTCGTAGACCTGGTTGAAGGACTCCAGGGCCGACTCCACCTCGTCTCCCGCGAGATGGAGCAGACCCCGGTGCCAGCGCAGCCGCCAGTCGTACGCGGCCAGGCTGCCGACGGCGGCCTCGGCCCGCTCCAACTCGGCCATGGCCGAATCCAGATGCCCGTCCGTGGGCCGATAGCGGCCGACCGCGAGATGGAGGCGGCAGCGCAGGAGAGCCAATTCGGCGGAAGGTACCCATCCGGCGCTGAGCTGGAGCAGACCGGCCGGATCCTCGTACGACGTGCGCTGCGCCCCCTTCCAGTTCGTGTCCTGCTCGCTCACCTTGGGCACGGGCAGGCCCACGGCCACCTCGGCCGCCTCGGGCGGTTCTATCGTCAGGGGGCGTTTTACACTGCCGCCGTGCCGCCACTGTCCGAGCGGTGGGGCCTTGCCGAGCTCGCCGTCGAGCGCGGCGGGTGCGACCGAGAACAGCGATGACGGCACGAACGTCTCCTCGTCGCGCCGCAGGGAACGCAACTCGCGCAGCACACCACGTAGTTGCACGGACATCTCCGACGCATCGGCGAACCGGTCCTCGGGGCTGGGCGCCATCGCCCGGTCCAGCACCCGTTGGAGCGAGGTGGTACCCAGGTCGACGTGGCGGGTGGGGACCCGGGCGAGCAGTTCCTGGAGGACGGCCCCGACCGCGTACAGATCCGCCGCGACTGTCACCTTCGTGGAGGTGCCGATCTCGGGGGCCGGGAAGGTGACCGGCCCGGCGTCGCCGATCTGCCGGACCCCCGCGACGTCGATGAGTTTGATGCCCTTGCCGCAGTGGATGACATTGGTGAGGGAGAGATCGCCGTAGACGGACTCGACGTCCTTGTGGAGATAGTTGAGCGCGTGCAGGATCTCCAGCCCGTAGGAGGCGATGAACTCGTGGACGCGGTAGCCGTCGAACGGCGCCGCGTTCCGCTCGATCTGTTCGGCGACCCACTTCAGCGGAGCTCCGTCGGCGAACTCCATCACGATGAAACCGGCCTTGTGCGCGGGGTGTCCGGGTTTCTCGGGATGGCCGGGCCGGGGTGCGTAGTTGTACACCTTGATGATCGAGGGGTGGTTGAGGCCGACCAGCCGGAGCAGTTCGCCCCGGGAGATCCGCCGGCCCGTCTGGTCGTCGGGATCCCGTACGCCCTTCAGCGCCACCACACGGTCGTTGAGCATCTCGTCACAGGCCAGATACACCTTGCCGTTGCTCCCCTCGCCGAGCAGCCCGACGACCTTGTACTGCTGGTGCAGCAGCTGGCCGGCCCTGAGACCGGACTCCGGCTCCGTCGGCGTCTCCGGCTCGGGCTCCACGAACGCGCGGGGATTCCTGACGGTGATGTCCGGCAGCGCGGTGAGATCGTCCTCTGGCGGGACCACCTTGTACTCGCCCGCTGAATTGGGCCGGTCGAGGCCCTGTACGGCGGAGGCGATCCGCCACACCGCCTCCTCGACGTCGATGTCCAGCTGGAACAGGTCGTACGCGAGAGCGGCGCTCTTGCGGGGGATCTCGCCGTCCTGGCGCAACCCGGCCAGCCGCGCGGTCAGTTGACGGTGGCGCAACTGAGGTGTTTCGGTGCCGTCCCGGTCGCCGGAGTGCGCGTTCAGCCTGCGGAGCCGCTTCTCCAGCGCGGCGAGCACAGCCATCCGTGCTCCGAGGGCGGTCAGGCGCCGCTCGGCCCACGCGTCGTCGAGCAGCGCGTCCACGACACGTTCGAGCAGGGGCGACCCGCGGTCGTGGAAGACAAGGAGCAACCGGGCGAGCCCGCCCTCTCGTAAGGCGCTGAGCAGCGGCAGCGCCGCATCGCCGGTCGGGGAGGTCCGGTCGACCGACAGGAACGCGGCGGAGACCGGCAGGCGGTGCGCGGTGATCAGCGCGAGCAGGCCGTCGTCGTCCTCCGGTCCCGCGTGATCCTCCTGCCCGTCGAGGCCCTCCGGTCCGCGAGCGCCCACCAGGCCGACGCGCTCGGCGGTGTACACGATCAGCTCGCCGGCGGTCAGGCCCTCGGCGTCCACGGCCAGGTCGATCGAGCCGACGGGGGGCTCCGTGCGGCCATTCGTGCCTGCCCGCCGCGGAGTGCGTTCGCGGTCGGCGAGGTTGAGCGTGGTCTGAATCGCCGAGATGTCGTCGAGCCGGTTCTCACGGACGAAGATCAGCTCAACCGGCTCCGCGACCGCGCGCCCGCCCGACACCGAGCCCGTCCCGGACACGGGGTTCGACAGCTGGGCGAGAGTCGCGCCGCCCCTCTCCGGAGCCGTGTCGACGAGCCAGTTCGTCACCTTGCGGCGGAGTCCGGCAGCGCGGTTCGACACACTCGTGGGCGGATTGCGCGGGATGGTGCGTGAGATGGCGCTACGCCCCCTCGGCTTCAACTCTTCCCGCTGTGCGGTCGACAGGGACTTCAGGATGGACAGATGTCCCACGAGAGTGTCGGTCGGGATCATGTAGGTGTGGCTGACCCCGTCCCGGGCGTTCTCGAACTGGTAAGCCATGATGCCGATGAGCGCGCCGTCGTTGGTGACCACGCCGCTGCCGCTGAAGCCGCGGCGTGGTGCGAACGACCCAGGAGCCCGGTCGAGTTGCATCCATTCGGAATTGCGCCCGGGCCCGCCCCGACTCCTGAGCAGGGCGCTCAGGTCCTCCCCGCCGGTCAACCTCTCCGGGTAACCGATGGAGTGGACCTTCTCGCCGCGCGGCGGGATCCGCTGGTCCAGTACGGCGGGCTTGACCGATGGCACGGAGGCCAGCTGGAGCAGGGCGATGTCGCCGCTGAAGCCCGGGGTCAGTGGCCTCAGATGATCGGCCAGCACCTCGGCGCGCAGCGGCGCGGGCGGGGGCCCGGGGACGCCGGGGAACTCCGCGTACAGGTTCTCGACGGGCCGCGGCGGCCCGCCGGCCTGGACGACCCGCGAGCCGTCCTTCCTCTTTCGGGACCGGGCCAGCACCACATGGGCGCAGGTGAGCACCAGCCCACCCCGCAACAGGACTCCCGCACCGAGCACCGGGCCCTCGTAGTCCCCTCCCCTGACCAGTCGGACTCGCCAAGAGGTGTCCTGGGACGCCGAGTTGGCTGTGTCATCTGACTCCCTCATACTGCTCAACAATAGCCACGGGGGGTGACAATCAGGCCCCGCTGCGTAACGAGGGGGTCCCAATGGGCACGGGTGACGGACGTGGTGGGCGTGGCGGGCGTGGTGGGCCCGACGGTACGGAGACCGCCGGTCTCGCCGAGGTGATCGGCCGGATCCGCGAGGAGCTGGAGAACGCCCAGCACGACGGCCGGGAGAGCGGCATCCAGTTCCGGGTGGAGCGGGTGAACGTCGAATTCACCGTGCAGGTACGGCGCGAGGGCACCGGCAAGGGGGGTCTGAACATCGGTGTGGTGACGGCCGAGGCGGGCGGCACGGCGGCCCGCGAGCACATGCACCGCATCGAGATCGAGCTGATGCCGCACGACAGGGACAATCCCCCGGAGGGGAGTGGCTTCAGTATCGGCGGCGAGTACGAGTGAGCGCCGGACGGGCGGCGGGCCCGTCCGGCGCTTTCGCGACGCGGTTGTGGATCAGCCGACCGTCTCGGAGCCTGCCATCAGAACCGGCGTCGGAAGGATCACTTCCCGTTCGAGCTGTCCGGTCTCCCGGCCGCCGACCGACCAGGTGCCGAGGGAGATCTCGGCCGTGATGCCGGGACCGAAGCCGGCGATCACCCCTCGCGCGCCGTGCTCCGCCCCGCCGTCCTCGAAGAAGCGGTCGAGCGCGTCGAAGATGACGGCGCTGGCGATGTTGCCGCGTTCGGTGAGGGTCGCCCTGCTGTAGCGGAACATCTCCGGCGGTACGTCCAGGTAGTGGCAGAGGTCGTCCAGGATCCTCGGGCCTCCGGCGTGCACGATGTAGAAGTCCAGCCCGGAGACGTCCCAGTCGTGCGGCTCGGCCATCTCCCGCATGGCGGGCGCCAGTACGGACATGGTGCCGGGCACCCGCTTGTCGAGCAGGAAGTGGAATCCGGTGTCACGGACCGCGTAGGAGATCCAGTCCTCCGTGTCGGGCACCAGATGCGACCCGTTGCGCTCCAGCTGGACGCCGGTGCCTCCCTGACCGCGTACCACCGCGGCGGCGACCGCGTCCCCGAAGAGGCCGTTGGAGAGCAGATTGCCCACCGCGAGGTCCGTCGGCTGGTAGCACAGCGAGCAGAACTCACACGCCACGATCAGCACGTTGGCCCGCGGATACGCCGAACAGAAGTCATGCGCCCGGTTGATGGCCGCACCGCCGGCGGCGCAGCCCAGCTGGGCGATCGGCAGCTGCCGGGTCTCCGACCCGAAGCCCATGGTGTTGATGAGCCACGCCGTCATCGAGGGCATCATGAAGCCGGTGCACGACACGTAGACGATCATGTCGATGTCCCGCGGCGTCAGTTCGGCGTGGGCGAGGGCCCGCTCCACGACCTCGGGCACCCGGGCCTTCGCCTCCACCTCGTAGGCGTCGTTACGGGCGGTGAAGCCGGGATGGCGAAGGGTCTCCTCGATGGGCCGCACCAGGCGTCTGGTGAGGACGCCCGTGTTGCTGATCAGCCGCACGGCGAGTTCGAGCTGCGGGTGGTCGGGGTGGAGCGAGCGCGCCAGCTCCACGGTCTGTTCCATGGTGATGACGTGCTCGGGGACGGCGATGGCGGGCCTGCACAGAGTTGCCATGATCAGTTCCTTACCAGGTCACCGGCAGGGCGAGCGGGTATCGCCAGATCGAGACGGTGTTCCACCGCACCTCCTCCGCCGGTACGGCCAGACGAAGGTCGGGGAATCGGGTGAGCAGCGTGCCGATGGAGACCTGGAGCACCATGCGTGCCAGGTGGGCCCCCAGACAGTGGTGGCTGCCGTACCCGAAGGTCATGTGCAGGGCCGGGTCCTCACGGTGGAAGTCGAGCTCGTCCGGCCGGTCGTAGGCGAGCTCGTCACGGTTGGCGGTCAGATAGGACACGTGCACCGTGTCGCCCGCCTTGATGACCACACCGTCGAAGTCGACGTCTTCCAGGGCCACGCGGGGGATGCCGACGCCCTGGCGGAACGGGATGTAGCGCAGCAGCTCCTCAAGGGCGCGCGGGAGCAGTTCGGGCCGGGCGCGCAGCTCGGCCGCCCGCTCGGGATGGGTCAGCAACGTGTAGACGATGTTGCTGATGTCGTACGTGGTGGTGTCATGACCGGTGATCACCAGGAGCATGGCCAGCACGGCGAGTTCGTCCGCGTCGAGCATCTCGTCACCGATGCGCGCGGTCGCGAGACCGCTGATCAGATCCTCGCCCGGCGAGCGCCGCCGCTCGGCCGTCAGCTCGGAGAAGTAGGCCCGCAGCCACGCCTTGGCCTCGACCGCCGAATCCCGGTCGGCCGCGCTCATGGACATCATGTCCATGGCCCGCCGCCGCAGTTGGGCGCGGTCCGTCTCCGGCACGTCCAGCAGCTCGCAGATCGTCATCAGCGGCAGCCGGTCGGCGAGATGTTCGGCGACGTCCGCCGGCGCGCCGCTCCTGGCCATGGTGTCCAGCAGCCCGTCCGCCGTCCGCTGGGTCCACGGGCGCAGCGCCTCCACCTGCGGGGTGGTGAAAGCCTTGTTGATCAGCCTGCGCACCCTGTTGAGCGCGGGCGGGTCCATGAGGTTGATGGACTCGGACTGCGCGATGGGCGCCGGGGTGATCCGGGGGAAGTCCTTCCCGATCAGGGCGGCTCGGCTGAAGCGGCGGTCCGAGGTGACGGTCCTCACGTCCTCGTACCGGGTCACCAGCCAGCACTCGCCCTCGCCGTACGGCATACGGACCCGGGCGACGGGTGACTCGATCCGCATCCGGGTCATGAAGGGGTCGGGCTCCAGGGCCACGTCATGGCGGAAGGGGCAGGTCTGTACTGAGTCCACGCCGGTCATCGCAGCACTCCCACGGGCAAGGGTGGTCACTCATGGTGACGTTGGCAACTCAGAGTTATTTCCGCACGGGGAGTGCCGCCATGCGCGGAGATGCCAAGCTCACCTGTACGGGTAACCGCCGGGACCATGCACGGACGGCCGACCCGTGTCCGGCCGTCGAAGCGCCCCGGCCCCGCGTTCGGCCATCTGCTTACGGCGCCTTTATGCGGGGGGTGGGCGCGCCCCGGCGGGGTGGGAGAGCCGCCGGGCGCGCCGGGGTACGACGGCGCGAACCGGCGCCGGTCAGCGGACGTCGACGTAGTCGCCCGTCGCGTTCTTCGGGGCCGTGGTGGTCGTACCGGCGAAACTCCACCGCCAGTAGCCGTCGGCCGTCGCCTTCACCGTCGTACGGAGGTTGCCCGTCCCGTCCGTCGTGAGGGTCTTCACGGTGGTGTAGGTGTCACCGGCCTTGGGACGGAACTGGAGTGCCACCGACTGGCCGGTGTAGCCGGCGTAGCGGTACGTGTCCCAGTTCGCCCGGGTCAGTTTGCCGGTGACCGTGATCGTGCCGCCCTTCGCGACCGGTTCGGGCGCGGCGTTGACCGTGAGCGCGCCGGCGCGCTTGAGCAGGAAGCCGCCGGTGTGCCTCGTGAGGAGGGACGCGCCGTCGTTGGTGTCCACCAGCGTGGTCACGTACCAGCGGCCCGCGTTGGCGTTGCCGAGGTCGGTGTTGTCGTTGTACGGATCGAGGTGGGGGTCGACGGTGAAGGTGGTGGTGCAGGCGGTGGCCGTCTCACAGAAGGCGTCGGTGGTGTAGAAGCCGCCGGCCGGACCCAGCAGGTCGACATCGGCGAGCTGGAGCCCGGAGTCGTCACTCCCGTGGACCGTGACCGTGAAGGTCTTGCGCTCGGTCGTGCCGACGACGACGTCCTTGCCGCCGTTGACGGTGACGCCGGTGACCACCGGATCCGTCGGCGCGGTGGCGGACACGGGAGTCGCGTGGGCAGCGGGAGCGCCGTTCGCGAGTGCGGTCGGTGCGGTGAGCCCGCCGACCGCGGCGGCGACGGTCAGGGCGACAACGGCATGTCTGGTCATATCAGGTATGACCGCCGAAAGCGGGAAAGGTTGCGGGCGCCGCCTAGGCTTCGCTCGTACACCTGCCCGAAGCGCCCAACGTGGCCGTGGCACGGGCGAGATGGGCCACCCGGGTCGGGTGGCGGGAGCACCCGCCCGACGCTCTATCGTGAACGCCATGTCCACCCCTGAACTGATCCGCATCGTCTCCCGTGACTCGCCGATGGCGCTCGCCCAGGTGGAGCGTGTGCGTGCCGAACTGACCGCGCTCCACCCCGGCATCGTGACCGAGGTCGTCCCGGTCAAGACGACCGGCGACAAGTGGATGGGCGACCTCTCCCTGGTGGAAGGGAAGGGCGCCTTCACCAAGGAGGTCGACGCCGCCCTCCTCGCCGGAGCGGCCGACCTCGCGGTGCACTGCGTCAAGGACGTGCCCGCCGACCGGCCGCTGCCCGCCGGAACGGTCTTCGCCGCCTTCCTCAAGCGCGACGACATCCGCGACGCTCTGATCCACCCCGGCGGGCACACCCTGGACGAACTGCCCGCCGGCACGCGCATCGGTACGTCGTCGGTCCGGCGCGTCGCCCAGCTTGCCGCCTCGCACCCGCACCTCATCTGCGTACCGATGCGCGGGAACGCCAACCGCCGGCTGGAGAAGCTCGCGGCCGGGGAGGCCGACGCGCTGCTGCTGGCCGCGGCCGGCCTGGAGCGCATCGAACGCCGTGACGTCATCACCGAGATCCTGCCGGTGGACCTCATGTGCCCGCCCATCGGCGCCGGGATCCTCGCCCTCCAGTGCCGGGAGGACGACACCGACACCATCGACGCCGTCTCCGCGCTCGGCGACCGGGACACGTACAAGGAAGCCTCCGCCGAGCGGATGTTCCTCCATGTCCTCCAGGGCCACTGCAACAGCCCGATCGCCGGGTTCGCGCACGCGGAGCGCAGCGGCGGCCTCTCCCTGCGCGCCCGGGTGTTCACCCCGGACGGCAAGACGGTCCTCAACGCGCACGAGTGGGCGGGCCCGCTGGATCCCGAGACCCTCGGCACCTCCGTGGCGGTGGCGCTGCTCCGCCAGGGAGCGCGCGAGCTGATCGACTCCATCGCCCACTAGGGCGCGTCCCCAGGGAGCCACGGGGGGAGAAGTGCCGCCCGTTGTCGGCGTCGGCCGAGTACGCCCGGTACGAGGCCGATCCGCCGCGTTGCGATGCGCCGCGCCAACGTGCCTGGCAGTCGGCGTGTCTGTCAGTCGGCGTCGGCGCCGTCGAACTTGTGGATCCGTCGCTCCCCGGAGGACGGTGGCCAGCCGGGGTCGCCGGTGCGGGCGAACGCGATCCATGCCGTGTGCATCTCCTCGGCCAGCGACGCGGGCGGCTCTGCCGGCCCCAGCAGACCACGTCGCCCGCGCAGCGCCGGAAGGCCGAGCCGGTCGAACACGAAGGGCAGTTCCACGGTGTGCGCCGCGCCGAGCCGGCCGTCGACGGCCGGCGAGCGCCAGCCGAACTCGTAGACGTGGGCGCGGCCGTGCGCCTCGGCCAGTCTCCGGCTGCCGGCGCCGAACAGCGCGTCGCCGAGGATCGCGGAGCGCACCTCGCCGTGCCCGGCATCCGGATGCCGGGCACGGTAGGCGGCGACGAGCGTGTCGGAACCGCCGTGCGCGGCGGCGGTCGCGTGCACGTCGTGCTCCGTCGAGGCCGTCAGCCGGCCCTGCGGGGCGAGGTACAGGTTCCCCTCCTCGCCGTTGGTGCCGATGAGCAGATCGACGTCCGCCAACAAGCTCTCGGCGGGCTGCCGTTCCAGTACGAGACCGAACGGGCTGAGCCCCATGAGCGGGTCGGACCGGTCGGCCGTCCGCAGATCCAGCCCACCCAGCTCGGGTACGACCTCGACGAGCCGTTCGTCGGGAACGTCCGCGAAAGCGGCGGCCGTCGGCGCGACGCCCACCTTCGCCGCGGCCGTGCGTGTCACCCGGGCGGCCTGCTCGGGCGAGAACGCTCCGAGTCCACTCCCGCTCTGCACGATCGCGCGCCGGACGAGCCCGGCCGCCGTGGGCGTGGCGAGGACGGCGCCGACGATCGTGGCCCCCGCGGACTGCCCGAACAGGGTGACGTTGCCCGGATCGCCGCCGAAGGCCGCGATGTTGTCGCGGACCCAGCGCAGCGCCGCGACGACGTCGAGCAGCCCGCGGTTGGCCGGCGCGCCCGGCAGATCGAGGAAGCCCGCGACGCCGAGCCGGTAGTTGAGCGTCACCAGGACCACACCGTCGCGGGCGAACGCGGCGCCGTCGTACAGGGCGGCGCCGGTCGAGCCGGCCACGAACCCGCCGCCGTGCACGAACACCATCACCGGGCTGCGATCGGCCGCACGTGGGGCCCATACGTTCACCGTGAGATGGTCGTCGCCCCGGACCCAACCGGGCCCGAAGTACGGTGACATGTCGAGTGCGCCGAAGGCGTCGCGGCGCGGCTGCGGCGCGCTGGGCCCCGGCGCCAGGGCGTCGCGTACGCCCGTCCACGGCTCATGGGGGCGGGGCGGCTCGAACCGCCCGGCGCCCCGTGGCGGTGCGGCGTACGGGACCGCGAGGAACCGCCGTATCGCGCCGTCGGTGTGGTCGGTGGCGGCGCCGCGTACGGCGCCGGTGTCGGTGGTGACGATCAGATCGGACACCGGTCTCCTTCTCCTGTTCTCGTACTGCTCGTACTGCTCGTACTGCTCGTACTGCTCGTACTGCTCGTACTGCTCGTACTGCTCGTGCTGCTCGTGGCGGTCGGGTGCCCGTCGGTCAGAGCCGGGCGAACGGCGCCCACGCCGCGATGGCGAACGTGTCGCCGTCCCGGACCACCTCCGCCCCGCCGGACCCGCCCAGATGCGCGGGCAGGACGAGCGAGTTGGTGTCACTGGCCCGGCCGAGCAGTCGGCGGCGGGTGGCCCTGGCCTCGGCCGGGTCCTCGCAGAAGCAGCTGTTGGTGTCGGGCTCCACGAACTGAAGCGGCGTATGCAGCAGATCGCCGACGAACAGCGCGCGGTCGGTGCCCGATTCCAGCGTCAGTACCGAGGAGCCCGGGGTGTGTCCCGGCGCGAGAGCGAGCCGCAGGTTTCCGTCGATGGTGTGACCGTCGTCCCACAGCAGCGTCTGTCCCGCCGCGTGCACCGGCGCCACACTGTCCTCGAACACGTTCTGATTGCCGCGCCCCAGCCTCGGGGCGTGGCCGTTCGCCGGATTCCAGAAGTCGAAGTCGCGCCGAGGCATCAGATAGGTCGCGTTGGGGAAGGTCGGCACCCAGTCACGGCCTTCGAGCCGGGTGTTCCAGCCGACGTGATCGACATGCAGATGTGTGTTGACGACCAGATCGACGTCCTGCGGGCGCACGCCCGCGCGGGCCAGCTCACCGAGGAAATCGCCGTCCCGCCGGCTCCAGACCGGCGAGTACGGGCGCTCCTTGTGGTTGCCGACCCCCGTGTCCACGAGGATCGTCCTGCCCTCGCTGCGCACCAGCCAGGTCTGGATCGCGCTGACACAGACATCCGACGCGAAGTCGACGAAGTCCGGCCCCAGCCAGCCCTCGTGCTCCCGCCACGCCTGCTCCGGCGCCTCGGGGAAGAAGGTGGCCGGAGCCATCTCGACCGATCCGTAGTACTCGACGACCCGCGTGATCGACACGTCGCCGAGAACGATTTCCTGCATGACCGGTCCTGTCTGTCGATCGGGTGGAGTCCCGTCAGCCTCACCGCACGGCGTGCCGGGTCACCAGTCCCGACCTGTGCCTACGCATGACAGGGGCAGGCTGGCAGCCGGGGGTCTCGGGCATACTCGACGGCATGGCGGTCTCCATGCCCCTCGGTGAATTCCTCCGGGCCCGGCGCGCCCGGGTACGGCCCGAGGACGTGGGCCTTCCCGGGCTGCCCGGCCGGCGGCGGGTCGCGGGCCTGCGCCGCGAGGAGCTGTCGCAACTGGCGGGCGTCAGCGTGTCGTACTACACGCGCCTCGAACAGGGCCAGTCGGTCAACGCGTCCGACGGTGTCCTGAACGCGCTCGCCACCGCGCTTCGGCTGGACGAGCACGAGCACGCACATCTGCGGGAACTCGCCTCGCGGCGTCAGCGGCCCCGTACCAGGCCCCCGGCGGAACGCGTCGACCCACTCACCCGCGACCTGCTGCGTTCGGTGGGGAACACCCCGGCGCTGGTCCTCGGCCGGCGCACCGACGTGCTGGCGTGGAACCCGCCGGCGCACGCCCTGCTCGCCGGACACCTCGACCCTGCCGCACCCGAGCGCCCCGACGACCGGCCCAACCTGTCCCGCATGGTCTTCCTCGACCCGCACACCAGAGACCTGTACGCGGACTGGGAACGCAAGGCACAAGCGGTCGTGGGCAGCCTGCGGCAGATCGCCGGACACCACCCCGAGGACGCGCTCCTGGCGTCACTGGTCGGGGAACTGACCACGGCGTGCCCCGAGTTCGCCGCGCTGTGGGGCGATCACCGGGTCCGGCCGTGCGAAGCGGACTCCTACCTGCTGCGTCATCCGCTGGCCGGGGAGCTGACCGTCACCCAGCAGATCGTCGTACCCGCCCGCTCGCCCGAGCAGTCCCTCGTCCTCGTCACCACGGAGGAGGGCTCCCGCTCCGAGGACACGCTCGCGCGCCTGTGCGCGTACGCGTACGCCTCCTGAGCCGCCCCTCGCGTATCACCGCCGGAGCAGCCGCGGCGAGCTGACACACAACTGTCATGAGGGAACGGAAATCGGTGGGCGGCGGGCGCTCGTTTCCCCTGCATGACTGTGGGAGTAGCACTCAACGCGACAGATCCCGACAACCAGATCGACGCCACCGTACGGCTCGCCGAGGAGGCCGCCGCGGCGGGACTGCGGTCCGCCTGGTTCGGCCAGACGCTGGGTGCCGACTCGCCGCAACTCGCGGCCATCGTCGGACGCGAGGTACCTGCCCTCCAGGTGGGCACCTCCGCGATCCCCGTCTTCGGCCGGCACCCGCTGACCGTGGCGAGCCAGGCACTGACGGCGCAGGCGGCCACGCACGGCCGGTACCACCTCGGTGTCGGGCTCGGCGCCGGGATCCTCGTCGAGGGCGCCTACGGCATCCCGTTCGAGCGGCCGGTGGCCCGGCTGCGCGAATTCCTCACCGTCCTAAGACAGTTGACCGAGACCGGCACCGCCGACTTCGAGGGTGAGCTGCTCACCACGCACACGCCCCTTTCCGCGCGGGTGCCGGGAGCCGACGCCGGTGTACCCCTGCTCGTCGCCGCGATGGGGCCGCAGGCGCTGCGCGCGAGCGGGGAGCTGGCGGACGGGATCCTGCCCTATCTCGCCGGGCCCCGCGCCCTGGCCGACCACATCGTCCCGGCCGTCCACGCGGCGGCGGAGGCCGCGGGCCGCCCCGAGCCCCGGATCGTGGCGCTCGTGCACGGCGTGGTCACGGACGACGTCGACACGGTGCGCGCGACGGCCACCGAGGCGCTCGCCTTCTACGAGCAGGTCCCGTCCTACGCGCGGGTCATCGAACTCTCCGGCGGCACACGCGCGTCCGACGTCGCCGTGATCGGCGACGAGCGGACGGTCGCCGCGGCAGTACAGCGCTACCGGGACGCCGGTGCGACGGAGGTCGTGTTCGCGGGCACGGAGATCGCCGGTGACGCCGACCGGCGCCGCACCTGGGACCTCCTCGGACAACTCGCCGAATGACCGCTCGACCGGCCCCCATCACTGACAGACGTGCAGGTCAGAGGCATTGTCAGTGGTGGACGGCAAGATGTACGACATGACGACACCCGCAGCCGCTCCTGTCGACGCAGCCGCCTACGCCGTCGCGGTGGAGACCGCGAGGAAGGCCGCCGCCGCCTACTACGCGACGGGCGAGAGCGCCCTGGACGACGACGCCTACGACCGCCTGGCGCGAGGCATAGCCGCCTACGAGGAGGCCCACCCGGACGACATCTCCGCCGACTCGCCCAACGGGAAGGTCGCGGGCGGCGCGGCGGTCGGGGACGTGCCGCACACGGTGCCGATGCTGTCCCTGGACAACGTGTTCGGCGGCGACGAGTTCACCGTCTGGGCCGCGTCCGTGGAGCGGCGCATCGGGCGGCCGGTGGAGCGCTGGAGCGTCGAGCCCAAGCTGGACGGGCTGGCGGTCGCCGCCCGGTACGAGGCCGGGCGGCTGGCCCGGCTGATCACACGCGGGGACGGACTGGCGGGGGAGGACGTCTCGCACGCGACCGCGATGATCGACGGTCTGCCCGACCGGCTCGCCGAGCCCGTCACGCTCGAAGTGCGGGGCGAGGTCCTGATGACCACCGAGCAGTTCGAACGGGCCAACGCGCTTCGCACGAGCCACGGCGGGACGCCGTTCGCGAATCCGCGCAGCGCGGCGGCCGGGAGCGTACGGGCCAAGGATCGCCCGTATCAGGTGGAGATGACGTTCTTCGCCTACGCGGCCCTGCCTCTCGCCGAGTCCGGCGGTGATCTGGGCGTCTCGCTCACCGAGCTGCCGCACAGCGAGGTGCTCGCGCTCGTCGGGGGTCTGGGCGTGCTCACGACGGCCGGCACCACCGTTCCGCCCAGGACGGTGACCGACGCCGAGGCCGTGCGCGCCCGGGTGGAGGAGATCGCGGCGCTCCGCCCGGAGCTGCCCTTCGGCATCGACGGCATCGTCATCAAGGCGGACGCTGCGGCGGACCAGCTGGCGGCGGGATCGGGCACGCGGGCGCCGCGCTGGGCGATCGCGTGGAAGCTCCCGGCGGTCGAGAAGGTGACCCGCCTTCTGGACGTGGAGTGGAATGTCGGCCGTACGGGCACCATCGCGCCCCGCGCCGTCCTGGAACCGGTCGTGATAGACGGCTCCACCGTCACCTACGCCACCTTGCACAACCCGAACGACATCACCCGCCGTGACCTGCGGATCGGCGACCACGTGATGGTGTACAAGGCGGGCGACATCATCCCCCGCGTCGAGGCGCCCGTCGCCCATCTGCGGACCGGCGAAGAGAAGGCCATCGTCTTCCCCGAGGTGTGCCCGCAGTGCGGCTCCGACATCGACACCTCCGAGCAGCGCTGGCGCTGTGTGCGGGGCCGTGACTGCCATGTCGTCACGTCGATCTCGTACGCCGCCGGGCGCGACCAGTTCGACATCGAAGGACTGGGGGCGACCCGGGTCGTCCAGCTCGTCGACTCCGGTCTCGTCGCGGACATCGGCGATGTGTTCACCCTCACCCGCGAGCAGGTCATCGGACTCGACCGGATGGGGGAGACCAGCACGGACAACCTCCTGGCCGCGATCGAGCGGGCGAAGGGGCAGCCGCTGTCCCGGGTGCTGGCCGCCCTCGGCGTACGCGGCACCGGACGTTCGATGTCCCGCCGGATCGCCCGGCACTTCGCGTCCATGGAGGGGCTGTGCGCGGCGGACGAGGAGGCGATGCAGCGCGTCGACGGGATCGGCGTGGAGAAGGCCCCGACGATCGTGGCGGAGCTGGCCGGGCTGGCGCCGCTGATCGAGAAGCTGCGGGCGGCCGGGGTCAACATGACCGAGCCCGGCGCCACACCGCCGTCCGATGAGCCGACGGCCGCCGAGGGCGGCCAAGTCGCCTCCGGGAGCGGCCCGTTGGACGGAATGACCGTGGTGGTGACGGGCGCCATGACGGGACCGCTGGAGAAGCTCTCACGCAACGAGATGAACGAACTGATCGAGCGGGCGGGCGGCAAGTCCTCCTCCGGCGTCTCCAAGCGCACGTCCCTCCTCGTCGCGGGTGAGAACGCCGGATCGAAGCGCGAGAAGGCCGAGAAGCTCGGTACGCGAATAGCCACACCCGACGAGTTCGCGGAGCTGATCGCGGAGGTTCTCGGCGACGGCGACGGCGACGGCGACGGCGGTGGCGGGGCGCTCGGCTCCTGACCGCGTTCTTCGTCCGTCCGCCCGGCCGTGTTCGTCCTCAGCGGCCGGCCCGGACATACCGCACGTCGAAGTCCACCGCCCAGGCCTCGCCGTCCTCCGACCGCTCCCAACCGCCCGTGATCGTGTCGCCCGCCGCGTCGAACGTCGCTGTGAAGCGCTGGTGGAAGCCGGGGGCCGCGCGCCACTGCCTCCATACGCCGTCGGTCAGGCTCGTGCGGTAGACCCGCGCGACGCCCCGGCCGTCGGCGTACAGCGTCGTGAACTCGTCCGAGGTGTCGTCGTAGCCGGTGATCGTGCTCGTGGGGAACGGGGCCTGCGAGCCCCACTCGGGCGGGATCGCCGTCGTGGGCCCGATGTCCGTGCGCTGGACGAGAAACGCGCCGCCCTCCAGCCGGACGAACTCGGTCCGCACCGGCCCCGCTCGGTCGCCGGCGGCCCACATGTCCCACTCGCCCACGAGGGCGTCCAGCCGGCTCAGCGCGCTGTGGGGGGTCGGTCGGCGCATCGGTCTCTCCTCTTCCTGGTTCGGGGCCGGTGCGGCCCCGCTGCCAGTGGTGACCGGGAAGTGCCCCGGGACTCATCGGTCCGCGTCACGTACTTACGCGGACGTCGGGACGCGGACGTCGAGGCTCGGGCGGCACGCGGACGACGAGCCGGCGGCGGTCGGAGCCGTAGGAGCTACGCCTGGCCCGTCTCGAAGCGGGTGATACGGCCGTCGGTGACGGTGAACGCCCAGCGGGTCCGCATGGTGCCGTACGTCGAGTTGGTGAATGTCGCCGTCAGCGCACGGCCCTCGTCGGAGGCGGTCTCGACGTCCATCCGGCCGTCGGCGGAGAAGATCTCCTTGTCCACCCAGCCCGCGAGGTCACGTTCGCTGCCGTCGTCGGACATCGTGGCGTCCGGGGCCAGAACGGCGAAGAAGGCGTCGCGGTTCCCGCCGTTGACGGCCGAGACGAACGCGGCGACCGCCGGGTCCGCGGGGATGACGCTCATGGGTGGTCCTCCTTGCGACTGGCTTGTGACTGGGCTCCCGCCGTGCGGTGGGCAGTGCCATCATCACGCCTGCCGCGCCACCGCGCAGCCCGGCGCGACGGGCCCGCGCGCGGAGGGTGTACAGCTCTCCTCCAACGATGTAAAAGATGCCTACGGGCCGAACCAGCACCGTCCTCGCCCGCGACCGAGGAGGGCAATCGACCATGCGTGTCCCGCTGCCGAGCTCCACCCCCACCCCCACCCAGCACCCCGCAACACATCACGCCGCACGACATCACGCCGCACGACATCACCCCGTACGCGACCGCGCCACCGCCTGGCTCGGCGCGTTGCTGCTCCTGTGCGCGAGCCTCGTCGTGGCCGGCGGCGGCCCCGCCGAGGCGAAGGCCGCCGCCTGGCAGCCCAAACCGTCCCCCATGACGACCCCGTGGACGAATCAGGTCCCGGTCGACAAGCCGCTGCCGGAGTATCCGCGCCCGCAGCTCACCCGCCCCGACTGGCTCAATCTGAACGGCATCTGGGACTTCGCGGTCACGGGTGCGAACGCCGGGCAGCCCGCCGCGTTCCCCGAGCAGATCAGGGTCCCGTTCGTCGCCGAGTCCGCCCTCTCCGGCATCCAGCGCAGGATCACGCAGAGCGACAAGCTCTGGTACAAGCGCGCCTTCACCGTCCCGGCGGCCTGGGACGGCCGCAATGTCCAGCTGAACTTCGGGGCGAGTGACTGGCAGACGACGGTCTGGGTCAACGGCCGGCAGGCGGGCGCCACGCACAGCGGCGGCTACGACGCGTTCACCTACGACATCACGCCGCTGCTGACGGCGGGCACCAACACCGTCGTCGTCTCCGTCTTCGACCCCTCCCAGACCGGTGGCCAGGCCGTCGGCAAACAGCGGATCAGCGACGTCACACCGCATCCCGGCGGCGGCATCTTCTACACGGCCGCGTCCGGCATCTGGCAGACCGTCTGGCTGGAGCCCACCGCGTCCGCTCACATCACCCGGCTCGACATGGTGCCCAGCCTCTCCGACAGCACACTGAAGGTCACCGTCCGGGGCGCGGGCGTCGCAGGTCAGACCGCCAGGGTGACGGTCTCCTCCGGCGGTACGCCGGTGGCCACCGTCACCGGGCCGGTGAACAGCCCGTTCCCGGTGCCGATCCCGAACCCGCGGCTGTGGACTCCCGAGGATCCGTTCCTGTACGACATCAGAGCCGACCTGCTGTCGGGCACCGGGACGGCCGTCGACTCGGTCGGCAGCTACGCGGGGATGCGCTCGATCTCCGTCGGCAAGGTCGGCGGCGTCCAACGCCCGCTCCTCAACGGCAAGTTCGTCTTCCAGACCGGCACACTCGACCAGGGCTACTGGCCGGACGGCATCTACACCGCGCCCAGCGACGAGGCACTGCGCTACGACCTCCAGAAGCACAAGGACCTCGGCTTCAACATGGTCCGCAAACACATCAAGGTCGAGCCGCAGCGCTGGTTCTACTGGGCCGACCGGCTCGGTCTGCTGGTGTGGCAGGACATGCCCGCGATGGACACCCGGACTCCGGACAGCGCCGCGCGGGTGCAGTGGGAGGCCGAGTACGACCGGATCATCGACCAGCACCGCAGCTCACCGTCCCTGGTGATGTGGGTCAACCAGAACGAGGGCTGGGGCCAGTACGACCAGGCCCGGATCGCCGACGAGGTCAAGGCGTACGACCCCGCCCGGCTCGTCAACAACATGAGTGGCGTCAACTGCTGCGGCTCCGTCGACGGCGGTAACGGTGATGTCATCGACAACCACATCTATGTCGGACCGGGCACCACGACACCGACGGCCACCCGCGCGGCGGTCCTCGGCGAGTTCGGCGGGCTCGGCTGGAAGGTGCCGGGACACGAGTGGTACCCCGGCGGCGGCTTCAGCTACGAGGACCAGACGAGCGTCACCGCGCTGAACAACCGCTTCGTCGGTCTCATCGACACCATCCGCGAGAACCAGCTGCCCAGCGGTCTCTCCGCGTCCGTCTACACCGAGATCACCGACGTCGAGAACGAGGCCAACGGCCTGCTGACGTACGACCGTCAGGTGGTGAAGGTCGACGCGGCCCGGGTCAGGGCCGCCAACCTCGCCCTCGTGGAGGCCTCGCGCAACCCGCCGCCACCGGTCACGCTGCCCACCGGCCAGAACAAGTCGCTGCGGGTGACCACCCCCGGTCACACCGGCAAGTACCTGCGCCATCAGGACGGCCTCGCCTTCACCGCGCCCGTCGACGCGAACAGCGACGGCCTGCTGAAGAACGACGCCACCTGGAAGATCGTCCCCGGCCTCGCGGGCAGCGGCTGCTACTCGTTCGAGTCCCGCAACTACCCCGGCCAGTATCTGCGGCACCGGGACTTCCGCGTGTACAAGGAGGCGGGTGACGGCTCGGCGCTCTTCCGCGCCGACGCCACGTTCTGCGCGCTGCCCGCCACCGGGGGAGTGCGTCTCGCGGCGTACAACATGGCCGGCAGCTATCTGCGGCACATCAACTCGGAGGTGTGGATGGCGACTCGGGGCGGTCCGCGCGCGTGGGACAACCCCGCGTCGTTCACCGAGGACACGGTCTGGTCCGTCGACAATCCGTGGGCGGGCTGACCGGGCCTTTGCGAGGCCGTTCCCGTCGGCCACGGCTCGGACTCACGCCTCCCCCGAGGACGGCGTGAGTCCGGCCGGCCGAGGCCGTGTCACGCCACGGCGGTTCCCTCCAGCTCGACCAGCAGGGTGGGGATCGCCAGCCGGGTCACCCCGAGCATCGTGGTGGCCGGCGCCACCCCGGCGGCCCCCAACCGCCCGGCCAGCACGCCGTAGTGCTGGAAGAGCAGACCGACATCGGTGGTGTAGACGTTGAGCCGGACGAGGTTCGCGAGGGACATGCCCGCCTCGCCGAGTACGGCCTCCACGTTGTCCAGGCTCAGCGCCAACTGCGCCGCCATGTCGCCCTCGTGCCGGGGCCTGCCGTCGCCGCTCGTCGCGGTCTGCCCCGAGAGATACAGGGTCCGGGTCTGCCCGGAGACGATCTCACCCTGGTTGAAGCCCATCTCCACCGACCACGGCACCGGGTTGACGGCCGTTCGCTCCATAGCCACTTCTGCTCCATTCGATCGATCGCCGGTCCTCGACGTCGTGACGCAGCCTCCCAGCGAATACACGACATCCTCGGTCGTGTATGTCGATAGGGTTTTCCCATGCGTGCCGACCGGCTGGTCTCCCTCGTGCTGCTGCTGCGCCAGCGCGGCCGGCTGTCAGCGACCACGCTGGCCCGCGAGTTGGAGGTGTCCACCCGTACGGTGCTGCGCGACATCGAGGCGCTGTCAGCGGCCGGTGTGCCGGTCTACGCCGAACGCGGTCGCAACGGCGGGTTCGCGCTGCTGCCCGGATTCCGGACCGAGCTGACCGGGCTGAACCACGACGAGGCGCTCGCCCTGCTGGTCGCCGGATCGCGGCGCGGCGCGCAGGTCTTCGGCCTCGGCTCGGCGCTCGCCTCGGCCGTGCTCAAGGTGGTTGACGCGCTGCCCGAGAGCCATCGGGACACCGCGGCCGGCGTCGCCGAGCGACTGCTCATCGACCCGGAGACCGATCTCCTCTCGCGCCGCGTGAGCGCCGATGAGGTGCCGGACGCGACAGCGGGCGAGATCCGGCGCGCCGTCCTCGGGGGACAGAAGCTGCGCATCCGGTACGCGGCCACGGGTCAGTCACCGCGGTGGCGCACGGTGGACCCGATCGGTCTGGTGACCGTACGCGACCAGGGCTATCTGCTGGCGACGAGATCCGGCGCGGACCGTACCTACCGGCTGTCCCGGGTCCTGGCCGCCGAGGCACTTCCCGAACCCGCGCAGCGGGCGGACCGCGTCGACCTGGACTTGGCCTGGCGGGAGCGCGGCACGCGATTCCGCACCGGCGGCGAACAGGTCGCGGTGCTGGTACGGGTGGACCCGGCGCGGCGGGAGGAACTGGTGGGCACCGCGCTGGCGGTCCTCACCGAAGAAGCCGAGGAAGCGGAGGAAGCAGCGGGAGCAGCGGGAGCGGAGGAGGCCGGCGGCGCAGGCGGGTGGCTGCGGTTGGAGGTGACCTTCCAGGACGCCCGGCACGCCGAGTGGGCGCTGTGGCGGCTCGCCACGGACGCGGAAGCCCTGGCCCCGGAGTGGCTGCGCACCGCCCTGCGCGACCGGGCCGCCGCGATCGCCGCCCGCTACGAAGCGCCCTCCTGAAACCCGTCAGGGGCCGCCGCCGATGCCCCGGCCCTTCGCGCACAGCGCCGCGTCCACCGCTCCCTGCAAGTGGCGCAGCCGGTCGCCCGTGGCCGCCGAAGTCGTCGTGTAGACGGTCACGTTCCCCCGGCCCGTGGTCGCGTGGCCGCCGCCCACCGAGTTGCCGGGCAGGTCCCCGCCGTGGCCCCAGTAAGCGCCGCCGCAGCTCAGCGGGATGCTCGCGACCCCGTACCCGTAACGGCTGCCCCGCGGGTAGACGTCCCGCCCGCCGACGTCCGTCGTGTCGCCGGTCATCTGCCGCACCGCCCAGCCGGGCAGCAGCCGGCCGTCGAAGAGCCCCTCCCAGAAGGTGTTGAGGTCCTTCGGGGTGGACACCAGACTGCCGGACGGTCCGAACTCGTAGCCGGGCAGTTCGGTCACATCGACCACGCCCGCCCCGGGATCGGCGGGGTGGTAACCGTAGTTGTGGGCGTGCGGGCCGCGCAGCGTCAGCTCGCCGGGCGCGGGCCAGTAGGTGTTCCGCAGATCGAGGGGGCGCAGCACGGTCCGCTCGATGTACGTGCGGTACTCCTGTCCCGACGCCTTGTTGATCACAAGCCCCAGTGCCAGGTAGTTGGTGTTGGAGTAGGCCCACTCCGTGTCAGGTGCGAAGTCCGGCCCCTCGGCGAGCGCGAGGGCGAGGAAGTCCTCGTCCGTGTACGGGCCGCCGTTCCAGTCGACCAGGTTCGTGTACTCGGGCAGTCCGCTCCGCTGCTTCAGCAACTGCCTTACGGTGACGGGGCTTTCGGCCAGCTGTGGCACATAGCGCCCGGCGGGCGCGTCGAGCCGTACCTTGCCCTCGGCGACCAGTCGCAGCACGGCGGTGGCGGTGAACGCCTTGGTGTCGCTGGCCAGTCGGAATCTCGCGTCGGCGTCGACCATCGGCCGGCCCGTCCCGATCTCCGCCGTCCCGGCCGTGTACGTCCGCCCGTTGACGTACGCCAGTGCCCCGGGCACCCCGTCCCGCTCGACCAGCAGGTCCAGTTGACGCTGTACGGCGCCGGGCCGGGCGTCCCGCGCGGTGGCGCCGGGGGCGGCCGTGGCGATCAGCGCGGGGGCCAGCAGGGCGAGGGCGACGACGCGCCGGCGGGTGTGCCTGCCGGCGCCGGTAACGGCGCGCCCGGCCCCGCTTCCCCCTCCACTCGCCCCTCCGCTTCCCCCTCCGGTCAGCGCCCCGGTCCCGCTGACGGTCTCGGCGGTCGTGTCGCGGCTCATGGTGAGTCCCCTCGTTACGCGTGTCCCCGGCCACGATCCGGCCGATGGCACGAGCTTGGTCTCTTCGGACCGCGAGTTCACGGGGGCTGGACGGCACATCGCGGGGTGTATCCATCTCCACCGTGACGCGGGGGTTCTCCTCCGGTGCCACCCTCGGAGCGGCATTTTGTTCAGTGTGCGAACGCAATCCGGGCGGTGCGTCAACGGCCGGGATTCATCCGACGGGGCGCCGCTCGTACCGCGCCGATCCAGCAGCAGGTCAAGGCCATTTGGATAGACTCTTGACAAATTAGTGGCCCGTTGCCAGCATGCGAAACTCCCGCGGGTTTCCCGTGGATGTTCGGTGCCGTACCACATGCCCTCGCACGGATCGCACGGACCGCACGGACCGCTCGGATCGCACGGCTGCTCATCGGGTGAAGGGACATCACTCGGTCGGCAGGTTCCTCCCTGAGTGAGACACGGTGGCGCGCTCGCCCGCGCTGCCGCCTGTCTCGCTTCCCTTGATCAGGTATGGAAGGACGCTCGATGTCAGGACTCTCAGGACGGCCGCGCCCGAGACAGAAGTGGCTGAGGTGGCTCGCGGTACTGGGTCTGGTGGTGAGTGGCGGCGCGATCAGCGTCCCCACTGCCGCCGCCCACCCCGGTCACCCCGGCCACGAGGAAGCACCGGCGGCGCCTGCCGCCATTCCGGCAGGCGACTACCAGCAAGTACAACTCGCGCTCGGTTCGGCCGAGTTGGGCGAGGCGATGTCACTCGCCGTACTGCCCGACCGCGCCGTCGTGCACACGGCGAGGGACGGCACGGTCCGCTACACGGACGCCGCGGGCAACACCAAGTCGGCGGGCAAGCTGGACGTCTACACCCATGACGAGGAAGGCCTCCAGGGGATAGCCGCCGACCCGAACTTCCAGAGCAACCGGTATCTGTACCTGTACTACTCGCCCAAGCTCAACACCCCCGGCGGCGACGCCCCCGTCACGGGCAACGCCGCGGCCTTCGAGCCGTGGAAGGGCCACCTCAACCTCTCGCGCTTCACGCTCAAGGCCGACAACACGCTCGACCTGGCCAGCGAGAAGGTCGTGCTGGAAGTCCCCAACGACCGTGGTCAGTGCTGCCACGTCGGCGGTGACATCGACTTCGACGCGCAGGGCAACCTCTATCTGACGACGGGCGACGACACCAACCCGTTCGAGTCGGCCGGCTACTCGCCGATCGACGAACGCACCGACCGCAACCCGCAGTTCGACGCCCAGCGCTCCTCGGGCAACACCAACGACCTGCGCGGCAAGGTCCTCCGTATCAAGCCCACGGCGGCCGGCGGCTACACCGTGCCCTCCGGGAACCTGTTCGCGCCCGGCACCGCGCGCACCCGCCCCGAGATCTACGCGATGGGCTTCCGCAACCCGTTCCGGATGTCCGTCGACAAGGCCACCGGCATCGTCTACCTCGGCGACTACGGACCCGACGCGGGCGTCACCAACGCGAGCCGCGGCCCCAGCGGCCAGGTCGAGTTCAACCGCATCACCGGACCGGGCAACTACGGCTGGCCGTACTGCACCGGCACGAACACGGCCAACGAGACCTACAGCGAGTTCACCTTCCCCAGCGGCCCCTCCGCCGCCAAGTACAACTGCGGTGCTCCCGCGAACAACTCCTTCCGCAACACCGGTCTGCCGACCCTGCCCGCCGCCAAGTCGAGCTGGATCAAGTACGGCGGCGACGCGGGCTCCCCGCCCGAGTTCGGCGGCGGCTCCGAGTCGCCGATGGGCGGCCCGGTCTACCGCTACGACGCCAATCTCAACTCGAACGTGAAGTTCCCTCAGTCGCTCGACGGCCGCTTCTTCGCCGGTGAGTACGGCCGCAAGTGGATCAAGGCCATCGAGGTCAAGGGCGACGGCACCCCGGGTGTCATCGAGGCGTTCCCGTGGACCGGTACCCAGGTCATGGACCAGGCGTTCGGCCCCGACGGCGCGCTGTACGTCCTGGACTACGGCACCGGCGGCAACAACCAGGCCCTGTACCGCGTCGAATACCTCGCGGGCGCCAACCGCAACCCGGTCGCCAAGGCCGCCGCCGACAAGGTGTCCGGCCCCACCCCGCTGACCGTCGCGTTCTCCTCGGCCGGCAGCTCCGACCCCGAGGGCAAGGCCCTGACGTACTCCTGGAACTTCGGCGACGGCACCACCTCCACGGCCGCCAACCCGAGCCACACCTACACCACCAAGGGCACCTTCCGGCCGACGCTCACCGTCCGGGACCCGGAGGGCCTGACCGGCACGGCGAGCCTGGTCGTCACGGCGGGCAACACCGCCCCGACCGTGACCCTCGGCAGTCCCAAGGACGGCCAGCTGTTCTCCTTCGGTGACACCGTGCCCTTCCAGGTCACCGTCAGCGACCCGGAGGACGGGACCATCGACTGCTCCAAGGTCAAGGTCACCTATCTGCTCGGCCATGACGAGCACCGGCACCAGATCACCCAGGCCACCGGCTGCTCGGGCAATCTGAATGTGCCCGCCGACGGTGAGCACGACAGCGCCGCCAACATCTACGGGGTCTTCGACGCCGAGTACACCGACGGCGCCGGACTGACCTCGCACAGCGTCCGTATCCTCCAGCCCAGGCACCGCCAGGGTGAGCACTTCGGCGCCCAGTCCGGCATCCAGGTCGCCGCGCACGGCAACGCCGAGGGCGGCAGCACCGTCGGCTTCACCGACAACAACGACTGGATCTCCTTCAAGCCGTACAACCTGGCCAACGCCAACCGGATCACCGCCCGCGTGGCGTCCGGCGGTGTCGGCGGCAGCCTGGAGGTCCGCGCCGGATCCGCGACCGGCACACTGCTCGGCACGGTGGCAGTGGCACCCACCGGCGGCTGGGAGAACTTCGTCGACGTGTCGGCGAACCTCACCAACGCCCCCGCCGCGACCACGGAGTTGTTCCTGGTCTTCAAGGGAGTGACCGGCCAGGGCAACCTCTTCGACGTCGACGCCTTCACCCTCGCCACCGGCACCAGCGGCTCCAGCCAGACCGTCGAGGGCGAGTCGTTCAGCTCGGGGCAGGGCGTCCAGGCGGCCGACCACGCTCCGGCGAGTGGCGGCAGGACGCTCGGCTACATCGAGAACGGCGACTGGGCGGGCTACGCCGCCGTCCCGACGGCCGGGACCAAGACCTTCTCGGCGAAGGTCTCCTCGGCCGGCGCCGGCGGCACCGTCACGATCCGCTCGGGCTCGGCCACCGGAGCCGTCCTCGGCACCGTCGCCGTCCCCAACACCGGTGGCTGGGAGACCTTCCGAGAAGTCTCCACCGCGCTGACCGGCACCGGGTCGTCCGGGGCGCTGTTCCTCACCTTCAGCGGTGGGGCCGGCTCGCTCTTCGACATCGACACCCTCACACTCACCAAGTGACGCGAGTCAAGGAGACAGTGATGCTCCGTCAGCTCCGCACCCTGCCGAAGACCGCCGCCGCGGCCTTCGCCCTCACCCTCGGCCTCGCCGCGTCACTCCTGGCACCGGCCACCGCGGCCCAGGCCGCCGATCCCGCCTACCGGGTCCTCGTCTTCTCCAAGACGGCGGGCTTCCGCCACGACTCCATCCCCGTCGGCACCCAGACCATCCGCGACCTCGGCGCGGCCAACAACTTCACCGTCACCGCCACCGAGGACAGCAACGCCTTCACCACCGCCAACCTGGCCAACTTCAAGGCCGTCGTCTTCCTCTCCACCACCGGCGACGTCCTGAACGCCAGCCAGCAGACCGCCCTCCAGGGGTACGTGGACGGGGGCGGCGGCTACTTCGGCGTCCACGCGGCGGCCGACACCGAGTACGAGTGGCCGCACTACCAGACGCTCGTCGGCGCCTGGTTCAAAAGCCACCCGGCGATCCAGCGGGCCACGCTGAAGAACGAGGACCGGTCGCACGCGGCCACCGCCCATCTGGGCCAGACCTGGTCCCGTACCGACGAGTGGTACAACTACCGCACCAATCCCCGCCCGCAGGTCCGGGTGCTCCAGAGCCTGGACGAATCCACCTACACCGGTGGGGAGATGAGCGGCGACCACCCGATCACCTGGTGCCACCCGCAGGGCAGCGGCCGGTCCTTCTACACCGGACTCGGCCACACCCAGGAGTCGTACGCCGACCCCGCGTTCCGCTCGCTGCTGCTCGGCGGCATCCGGTACGCGGCGGGCTTCGCCAAGGCCGACTGCCGGGCGGAGACCGGCTACACCACCCTCTACAACGGCTCGACCACCGGCTGGTCCCAGGCCGGCCCCGGCAGCTTCACCAACACCGACGCCACCTTGAACTCGACAGGGGGCATGGGCCTGTACTGGTACCGGGCGAAGGAGTACGCCTCGTACTCCCTCAAGCTGGACTGGCGCATGGCCGGTGACGACAACTCCGGTGTGTTCGTGGGCTTCCCGGCCTCCGACGACGTCAACACCTCGGTGAACCAGGGCTACGAGATCCAGATCGACGCCACCGACGCGGCCGACCGGACCACCGGGTCGATCTACGGCTTCAAGGCCGCCGACCTCGCCGCCCGGGACAACGCGCTCAACCCGCCGGGCAGTTGGAACACGTACGAGATCCGGGTGGAGGGGGAGCGGCTCCAGGTCTTCCTCAACGGCGTACGGATCAACGACTTCACCAACACCGACCCGGTGCGCTCGCTCCAGCAGGGGCACATCGGGATCCAGAACCACGGCACCGGTGACGACGTGTCCTTCCGCAACATAAGGATCAAGGAACTGGGCGGCACCAACCCGCCCCAGTCGACCACCTACGAAGGGGAGTCCTACACCTCGGGACAGGGCGTCCAGCCCGCCGACCACGCTCCCGCGAGCGGCGGCCGGACGCTCGGCTACATCGAGAACGGCGACTGGGCCGGTTACTCGCAGGCCTCGCTCGCCGGGGCCAAGACCTTCGCGGCGAAGGTCTCGTCGGCCGGCGCCGGTGGCACCGTCCAGATCCGCTCGGGCTCGGCGACCGGACCGGTCGTCGGCACGGTCGCGGTGCCGAACACCGGCGGCTGGGAGACCTTCCGGAATGTGTCCACCACGCTGACGGGCACCCCGACCGGACCGCTGTTCCTCAGCTTCACCGGGGGCGGCGGCTCGCTGTTCGACATCGACACCTTCACGATCGGCAGATAGCGGACGCGCTGGTCCGGCCGCCCCCGGATCCGACGCGGAGCCGGCGGGCGGAGCCACCGGACAGGCTGTAAGTGAGCGGTGGAACGGCAGAGTTGGCCCCGAGGAATCATCCTCGGGGCCAACTCAATTTTCCGTATGGCTTGTGTCAATGACATTGACGCGTCGTACCTGATACGTCATGTATGAGACATGACCTTCACGCCGACTCCGATACCGTCCCGCACCCAGTACGTCCTGGAGGCGATCAAGCACGCCATCCTCACGGCGCGGCTCCGGCCGGGGCAGGCGCTGGTCGAGGCCGAACTCGCCGCCCAGTTCGGCGTGTCCAAGACACCCGTACGCGAGGCGCTCAAGACCCTCGCCGGTACCGGACTCGTCGTCATGAGCCAGTACAAGGGCGCCGTCGTACGGCACGTCGACGCGGCCATGGCGCGGGAGGTGTACGACGTGCGCCTGCTGCTCGAACCGGAGGCGCTCCGTCGCACGGTGAGCCGTGCCGCCCGTCTCGACGCGGCCCAGGACGCCCTGGAGCGGGCCGAGTCGGCGGCCGACCGGGCGGACAGGTCGCTCGCCAACCGTGACTTCCACCGGGCACTCTATCTGCCGTGCGGCAATCCCCTGCTCGCCCGGATGCTGGACGAGATCCGCGACCAGGCCGCCCTCGTGTCGACCGTGGCCTGGGCGTCGGTCCCGACCTGGGAGCGCGAGGCGGCGGAGCACCGCGAGATCCTGCGGCTCGCCGTCGCCGGGGACGCGGGGGCCGCCGGGAACGCGCTCCACCACCACATCGCCTCGTTCGTACGCCGCGCGTTCCCCGAGGAGACGGCGCCCGTCAGCTCGTCGTCGGACGGGTCCGACGACGGAGGACCCGTGCCTCCCACGGCGCGAGCGTGATCGTGCCGGCCGGCGGCCGGGGATCGGGGACGTTCCCGATCAGCAGCTCGGCGTCCCGCCAGCCGTCGTCCGGCGGTTCGATCTCGGCCGGCCCGCCGGTGAAGTTGCCGAGGACCAGCAGTTCGGTCGCCGTGCCGTCGGGCGCCGCCAGCCGTCGCGCGAAGGCGTACACGTGCGGGTCGTCCGGCAGCAGCATCGTGAAGTCGCCGTAGGCCACGGCCGGTTCGCGGTGCCGCAGCTCGATGAGCCGGCGGTAGTGGTGGAAGACGGACGCCGGATCGTCGTACGCCGCAGCCGCGTTGACCTCGGTGTGGTTCGGGTTGACCGGGATCCACGGGGTGCCGGTGGTGAACCCGGCGTGCGGGGAGGCGCCCCACTGCATGGGCGTACGGGCGTTGTCCCGGCCCATCGCCCGCAGTCCCGCCAGGACCCGCGCCGGGTCGGCGCCCCCGTCGACCGCCTCCGCGTAGTGGTTGAGCGACTCGATGTCGCGGAAGTCGTCGATGGAGGTGAACAGGGCGTTGGTCATGCCCAGTTCCTCGCCCTGGTAGATGTAGGGCGTGCCGCGGTGCAGATGCAGCACGGTGGCGAGCATCGTCGCGGACCTGACCCGGTGGGCGGGCCCGTCGTCGCCGAAGCGGGAGACGACACGCGGCTGGTCGTGGTTGTTCCAGTAGAGGCTGTTCCAGCCGGTGTCGGCGAGGGCGTCCTGCCAGCGGCCGAGCGACGCCTTGAGGTCGAGCAGATTCAGCGGCGTCACGTCGAACTTGCCGTCGCCGTGGTCGAGTCCGACGTGCTCGAACTGGAACACCATGTGCACCTCGGCGCGCGCCGGGTCGGTGAAGAGCCTCGCCTCCTCGACGGTGACACCCGGCATCTCGCCGACGGTGAGCAGCCGTTCAGGGCGCCCGGCGAACACCTCGCGGTGCATCTCCTGGAGGAACTCATGGATCCGGGGGCCCGCGCCGTGGTGGGTGCGGTCGGGCAGCGCGGGGTCCTTGGAGATGAGATTGATGACATCCATCCGGAAGCCGTCCACACCCCGGTCGAGCCACCAGTTCATCATCCGGTGGACGGCCGAACGGACTTCGGGATTCTCCCAGTTGAGATCGGGCTGCTTGCGGGAGAAGAGATGCAGGTAGTACGCGTCACCCGGCTCGTCGTACTCCCAGGCGGAGCCGGAGAAGAAGGAGCGCCAGTTGTTGGGCTCGGCCCCCGGGGTGCCGGGCTCCGCGCCGTCCCGGGCGGGCCGCCACCAGTACCAGTCGCGCTTGGGGCTGTCCGGCCCCTGCCGGGACTCGGTGAACCACGGGTGCTCGTCGGAGGTGTGGTTCACCACGAGGTCCATGACCAGCTTCATGGAACGCGCGTGGACCGCGGCGAGCAGGTCGTCGAAGTCGGCGAGGGTGCCGAAGGACGGGTCGATGTCCTGGTAGTCGCTGATGTCGTAGCCGTTGTCGTCCTGCGGGGACGGGTACACCGGCGACAGCCACAGGACGTCGACGCCGAGAGCGGCGAGATGGTCCAGCCGGCCGATGATGCCGCGCAGGTCCCCGACGCCGTCGCCGTCGGAATCGGCGAAGCTGCGCGGATAGATCTGGTAGACGACCGCCGACTTCCACCAGGCCTCGGAAGAGGGGAAGTTGGGGGCGGTGTCGGTGTCGGTGCTCATGTGCTGGACCTCGCATGGGTACGCCGGTGTTCCGGTGCCGGTCAGATTCTGCTCGCTTCCACGAGCACGAGACGTTCCGGGTGGAGCGTCGGTGCCCGCACCCCGGTGACGGCCAGCAGCCGGCCGGTCAGCTCCACCCCGTCCGCGCGCTCCCACCAGAGCGGGTCGGACCGGTGGGGTCCCTCGGTCCGGTCGCCGGGCCGGTGGGGCCGGATCCGGTAGCGGGCGTCCGCGTCGAGTCCGGGCAGCAGCACCTGGCCGGCCGGTGATGTCACGCTCGTCGCCGTCTGGACCAGGGCGTACAGGGCGTGCGAACGGTCGGCCGCCACCACGCCGTGCACCCACAGCGCCGGATCGGGATGGTCGCCGTGCACGACCGTGCCGGAGTGCAGCAGCGGGCGGAGCCGCTTGTACGCGGTGACCCACTCGGCCAGCCGGGCGCGCTCGTCGGCGTCGGCGGCGGTGAGGTCCCACTCGATGCCTAAGTGCCCGAACAGGGCGGTCCCGGCCCGGAAGTCGAGGGTGTGGGTACGCCCGGTGGTGTGCGCGACGGGTGAGCCGACGTGCGCGCCGAGGAGTTCGGGTGGCAGCAGCAGTCCCGTCCAGCGCTGGATCTGCTGGCGTTCGAGCGCGTCGATGCAGTCGCTCGTCCAGACGCGGTCGGTGCGTTCGAGGACTTCGAGGTCGATCCGGCCACCGCCGGAGGAGCACGACTCGATCTCCAACCCGGGGTGCCGTGCGCGCAGTTCGTCCAGCAGCCGGTAGGTCGCGGCCGTCTGTACGTGGACCCCGGCCGTGCCCGTAGGGCTGTGCCCGGCCTCCACGAGATCCCGGTTGTGATCCCACTTGAGATAGTCGATGTCGTACTCGCCGACCAGCGCGTCCAGCCGCTCCAGCAGATACTCGTACGCCCCGGCGTGGCCGAGGTCGAGCACCTGCTGGTGCCGGGACTCCGGCGGGAGCCGCCCGCCCGTGGCCAGGATCCACTCGGGGTGCGCGCGGGCGAGATCGGAGTCGGGACTGACCATCTCGGGCTCGACCCACAGCCCGAACTCCATTCCCAGCGACCGGACATGGTCGACCAGCGGCCCCAGTCCCTCGGGCCAGACGGTCTCGTCCACATACCAGTCGCCGAGCCCGGCCCGGTCGTGCCGCCGTCCCTTGAACCAGCCGTCGTCCAGCACGAAACGCTCGGCGCCCACCTCGGCGGCGGCGTCCGCCAGCGCGGTGAGCCTGCCGAGGTCGTGCTGGAAGTACACGGCCTCCCAGGTGTTGAGGGTGACCGGCCGGGGCCGCCGGGGATGCCGGGTCCTGGCGCGCAGATGCCGGTGGAAGCGCCCGGCCAGCTCGTCGAGCCCATGGCCGTACGATCCGACGACCCACGGGCTGGTGTACGACTGGCCGCCCGCCAGCCGGACTTCGCCCCCGAGCAGCGTCTCCCCGCCGCCGAGCAGCGACACACCGGCCGGGGTGCGTTCGGCGAGGGTGCGGTGGTTGCCGCTCCACGCCACGTGCAGGCCCCAGACCTCGCCCGTACGGAAGCCGAATCCGCGCTCGCCCGCGAGATGCAGCAGGGTCGCGTCGGTGCCCGTACGGCCCCGGCGGTTCTCCCGCAGATGTGTCCCCAGCGTGAACTCGTGCCGCTGCGGGCTGCGTTCGCGCGCGTGCCGCCCGGTGAGATCGAGGAGTTCGGTGGCCCGGGCGGGCACGGGGAGGGCGAGCAGCAGACCGTCGAGGACGTACGGGCGTTCGCCGGTGTCGCGGTTGGTGACGGTGGCGCGCTGCCGTACGAGCCCGGAGGCGGTCAGCTCGATCTCCAGCACGAGTTGGAGCCGCGCGTGTTCGTCCACGGCGTCGACGGTCAGCTGCTGAGCCTGGGGGGCGTCGGGTGTGCGGACGGTACGGATCGAGCGGACGGTGAAGGCGGTGGAGAAGTCGGCGCCGTCGCGATGGCCGGTGAGGCCGGGTGTACCGAGCCAGCCCGCCGAGTGCTCCGGCAGGAGGGACAGCGGCACGGGCAGGTCCAGGGTGTTGGACATCTGCCGGGCGGCACTGACGGTGGCCAGCTCGGCGAGCGCGGAGTGGTCGATGTCCCCGAGGTCGTCGCCCCAGTGGAGCACCCGGGGCAGCCGGCCGCCGGTGTGGTCGAGGACCAGGCTCGTGCCGGGGGCGCGGAGATGGAGGTAGCCAGGGGAGTGACCGGTGGGCATACGGGCTCCTCGGATCGTCCGTCGTCTCACGTTAGTTTCGGGGTGGAAGTTTCCACTCGTCAACAGGTCGCTGAGCTGCCGTCGTTATGGCCGGAACAGGTCTCTCCTCGCATGTTTACTTCCGATGTAGAAGTAAAGGAGGGCGAGCTGGCAGGATGGACGGACTCAGCCACCGCACGCGCCGGGCTCCTCGCGGAAGGTCTTCCCTTGCACGTGACACCAGCGCCGTGGACCCCGCTGTCCGGCGCCACGCACGCCGTCGCCCTGGAGGTCCTGCGCCGCGGACCGCTGTCCCGCAGCGAACTCGCCCGTCGACTCGACCTCTCCGCGGGCAGCCTCACCCGGCTCGCGAAGCCTCTTCTGGACAGTGGGCTGCTCGTCGAGTCGGGCGGTACCGGCCACGCGTCACGCGCCGGCCGCCCCACCCGGCCGCTCGACATCGTCGCCGACGCGCACCATTTCATCGGCGCCAAGATCACCCACGAGGACGTGCACGCCGTGGTGACCACGCTCCGCGCCGAGGTGGTCGCCTCCGCGCGGGCGGAGCTGCCGGGCCGTGACCCGGCCTCGGTCGTCGCCGTCCTGCGTACGCTCGCGGCCGGACTCGTCGCCGAACTCGCCCCACGGGCACGGCGGATCACGGCCGCCGGCGTGAGCCTGGGCGGCAGCGTGGCCGACCACGCGACGGTCACCGCGGCGCCGTTCCTGGAGTGGGACGACGAGGTGCCGCTCGGCGCCCTGCTCTCCGACGCGCTCGGGGTGCCCACCGCCGTCGACAACGACCTGCTCGCGCTCACCCGCGCCGAGCACTGGTTCGGCGCCGCACGGGGCCGCGACCGGTTCGCGGTCCTCACCGTCGGCGCGGGCATCGGCTACGGCCTCGTCATGCACGACCGTGTCGTGGACAGTTCGGACGCGGGCGTCGGCCTGCTCGGACACTTCCCGCTGGACCCCCTGGGACCGCTCTGCCCGCGCGGGCACCGCGGCTGCGCCACGGCGATGCTGTCGACGGCCTCGCTGCGGGCCGCCGCGTCGGTGGGACTGCGGAGGGACGTCGGTTACGACGAGTGCCTCGATCTCGCGGCGTCCGGCGACCCGGTGGCCGGTCCGCTGGTCCTGGCCTCGGGCCGGGCACTGGGGCGGCTGGTCGCCGCCGTCGCGAATCTCACCCTCACCACGGAGATCGTGCTCACCGGCGAGGGCGCGCGGCTGGCGGAGGTCGCTCAGGACGCGCTGCGCGAGGGCCTGGCGTACGACCGGGATCCGCGCGCGTCGGCCGTCTCGCTCGACGTACGGCCGGTGGACTTCGGCCTCTGGGCACGCGGTGCGGCGGTGACGGCCATTCAGATGTACGTGCTGGGCCGGAGCCCGGGGGAGTGAGTGTTCCGACCGCGTCGGGGTCGCGCCCTGACCCCGTCGCGGTGGTACGTGACGCCGACTCGTCCGGCCGTCACGTACCTCCCGTCACCACTGGTACGGGAGGTACTTGCCGTCCATCGTGATGACCACGCGGTCTCCGGCCGGGTCCGGTACGCGCTGGACGTCGAGCCGGAAGTTGATGGCGCTCATGATGCCGTCGCCGCACTGCTCGTGGATCAGTTCCTTGATCGTCGGACCGTAGACCTGGACGACCTCGTACAGCCGGTAGATCGTCGGGTCGACCGGCACGGCGGCGTCCAACGCCCCGCGCGTCGGCTGGAGTTGGAACGCGAGAGCGGCGTCGTCCTCGAGTTCGAGGAGCGCTGCGGCGGTCGCGGCCTCGTCCTTGCCCATCGGGTGCTGGCCGAGCAGCGCCGCCGTGGTCCAGGCGAGCGGTTTGCCCACCGCCTCGGCGAGTTGGGCCCAGGTGACCCCGGTCTTCACCTTGGCCTGACGGACGGCCTCGGCGGCTTCGTGCTTGCTGAGCATGTGCATCTCCATTCCCGGACTGCGGCCTGGTAGCACGCGGCCAAAGCATAGGAGAGAGGCACCGGGAAGAGACAGGCCAGGAATGGCGCGGCAGCTCTGGTCGACGGCGCCGACACGCGGTTTCGCGAACGGCCGTTCAGGACAGTGACTTGCGTGCCTTGCGCAGCCCGTAGAGCTGGAGATCGGCGAATCCCAGCACCGCCACCGCCTGGAACACGATCATCGCCGTGCCCAGTCCGGTCGGGTCGAGCCACCCCGCGGCGGCCGTCACCACGCTGAGCGCGAACCACGCCAGATTGCTGCCGATCACCGTCCACACCGCCGTACGGCGCGGTGTCCGCGTGGAGCCGATCCGGGCCACGAGGAGGGCGTACAGCACCAGGAACGCGCCGATCCCGGCGAGGAACGCGGCGGGCAGCCCCAGCGGCGAGTCCAGCAGGGCGCAGCCGATCAGTGCGGCGGCCCCCACCGCGCCGGTGGCGACGGCGTCGAGCCGCAGCGCCAGACGCAACAGGCCCGTGTCACCGCCCACGGCGCCGGAACCGGCGGACGCGGCCGTCAGCGACGGGGCGGGGACACGGTACGAATCCGACGAACTCATGGGTTCCTCCTCGGGGAAGCGACTTGACCTCACCGATGGTTCTCGAAGGTCCCGGATCGGTCGATTACCCGAGAGGTAATGGGCGGCAGGGAGTCCAGGAACGCACCGAGCGCCGCGTCGAACTCCGCCCGGCGCTCAAGGTTCGGCAGATGCCCGGCTCCCTCGATGACCGCGAGCGTCGCGCCGGGTATCCCCTCGCTCATCACGCGTGCGTCCGCGACCGGCGTGTAGGTGTCCTCGCTGCCGACGACGACGAGTGTGGGAACCGCCACCCGCCCCAACATGCCGACGTAATCGGGCCGTTCGGCCCGGCCGCGCAGCGCAGCCGCCGCGCCCTCGGGCGGCGCTGCGCGCATCATGTCCCGTACGTGCCCGGCCACCGCCGGCAGCGCCTCGGCGTTGTGCGGGGTGATCATCTTCGTCAGCACCTCGTCCGCGTACGGCCCCATGCCCTCGCGCAGCAGCCGGTCGGCCGCCGCGTTACGGGCCGCCCTGCCCGCCTCCGTCTCGGCGGCGGCGAAGGTGTCGGCCAGCACCAGGGCCCTGACCCGCTCGGGGAAGAGCCGGTAGAACTCCAGGACGATCTGGCCGCCCATGGAGAGCCCGCCCAGCACGACACGGCCGACGCCCAGCCGGTCGAGCAGCGCCGCGATGTCCCACGCGAAGGTGGTGAGGGTCGTCTTGCCGGGTATGACGGTGCTCCCGCCGTAACCGCGCAGATCGGCCGCGATCACCCGGCGCCCGGGGCCGGCGAACGTCTCGATCTGGGGCCGCCACATGGAGCGGTCGAACGGGTGGCCGTGCACGAGGACCAGCACGTCACCGCCGTCCCCCTCGCCGTCCCCGCCCGCCGTCCCCGCGTCGTCGTAGGTGACCGTGATGTCGTAAAGCGTCGTGGTGCTCATGCCCGCGTCCCTCGTCCGGTGCTCGGCTCCGTGCCCTGTCCCACTTGCCTTCTCGATGCTAAGTGGTGCATCATCTCGATGCAATACTGAAATTGATCTCGGAGCAATACTGAGGTCGATCGCATGCAATGCACCGCCACGAGCGGCGCGGGAGGGAACGCCGTGGAGGACTACCGTCTGATCGCCGACCAGCTCGCCGCCGACATCCGGGCCGGGCGGCTGCGCCCCGGGGAACGGCTGCCGCCGCAGCGGCCGTTCGCGCGGAGCCGTAACATCGCCAACTCCACGGCGGCCAGGGTCTACGGCGAACTGATCCGGCGCGGACTGGCCGTCGGCGAGGTGGGCCGGGGGACCTTCGTACGCGCCGCGCCGCCCGGACCGCAGCCGACGCTCACGGAGCCCAGCGACGCCAGGGTCGACCTGGAGGTCAACTTCCCCGTACTGCCGGAGCAGGCCGGGCTGCTCGCCGCCGGACTGGCGCGTCTGGGCCGCCCCGACGTACTCGCGGTGAGCCTCCAGCCCCTCGGCGGAGCCGGATCACCCGCCGCCCGGGAGGCCGCCGCGTCCCTCCTCGCACGCGCCGGCTGGACACCGGAACCGGAGCGCGTCCTGTTCGCAGGCAACGGCCGCCAGGCCATCGCGGCGGCTCTCGCCGCGTGCGTCCCGGCCGGGGAACGCCTCGGCGTCGAGGAGTTCACCTACCCCGTCGTCAAAGGCATCGCCGCCCATCTCGGGATCACCCTCGTCCCGCTCGCCATGGACGAGCACGGACTCCTGCCCGAGGCCCTGACCGACGCCCCGCCGCTGCGGGCCGTCTATCTGCAACCCACGCTCCACAACCCGCTCGGCATGACGATCCCGCCGGAGCGCAGGGCCCAACTCGTGGAGACGATGCGGGCGTTGGAGCTGTACGTCATCGAGGACGCCATCTACGGATTCCTCCGCGACGACGTGCCGCCCCTCGCGACCCTCGCCCCCGAACGCACCATTGTCCTGGACAGCATGTCCAAGCGGCTCGCCCCAGGCCTGACCCTCGGATACGCCGTGGCGCCGCCCGGTCTCGAACAGCGCCTGGCCTCCGCCCTGCGCTCGGGAGCCTGGGCGACGTCCCGCTTCGCGCTCGACGCCGCGACCCAGTGGACGACCGACGGCACCGCCGACACGATCGGCCGGGCCAAGCGCGCCGACGCGATCGAACGGCAGCGCATCAGGGCCGAGAGCCTGGCCGGCTTCACCGTGCGCGCCGATCCCCATGGCTACCACTGCTGGTGGGAACTGCCCGACCACTGGCGCGCCGAGACGTTCGTCGCCGCCGCCGCCCGACTCGGGATCGCCATCGCGCCCGGCGCCGCGTTCACCGTGGGCACCGGCCGTGCGCCCAACGCCGTGCGACTGGCCCTCGGCACCCCCTCGCACCGCACGCTCACCGACGCCCTGGACCTCCTCGCCGGACTGGCGCGCGGCACACCGGAGGACGCCGCGCCCGAGTGACGGCGGGGCGCGGGCGGGGTCCCAGGGCGTCGGCCGCCCCTCCGGCGCGATCCCGTACGGGCCAATCCCACGCGCGACCGGCCCGGAACAGCGCTGGAATGGGCGGGTGACCGCACCCGACGACTGCCTCGCGCACAACGACTGGATCTGCGGCGCCTATCTCACCAGCCGACGGCACATCCTCTGGGACGCGGTCCTCCAGCATCTCCAGCTGACCGCCGTCTCCGTCCTCATCGGCCTCGCGCTCGCCCTGCCGCTCGCCCTCGCCGCCCGGCGCCGGCGCTGGGCGGCGGGACCGGTGCTCGGCATCACCACCGTGCTCTACACGATCCCGTCGCTCGCGATGTTCTCGCTGCTGCTGCCGGTGTACGGACTGTCCGCCTCGCTCGTCATCGCCGGGCTCGTCCTCTACTCGCTCACCCTGCTCGTACGGAACATCCTGGCCGGGCTGCGCGCCGTCCCCGAGGAGACCCGGCAGGCCGCACGGGGCATGGGATACGGGCCGATCAGACTGCTCCTCACCGTCGAGCTGCCGCTCGCGCTGCCCGCGTCGATGGCCGGCCTGCGCATCGCCACCGTCTCGGCGGTCTCCCTCGTCACCATCGGTGCGATCGTCGGGTACGGCGGACTCGGCAATCTCATCTTCGCCGGGATGAACACCTTCTTCAAAGCGCAGGTCCTCACCGCCTCCGTCCTCTGCGTGATCATCGCGATCCTCGCCGACCTGCTGCTCCTCGCCGTCCAGCGGGTGCTCACTCCCTGGACGCGACGGCCGAGGGAGCGCAGCGCGTGAACACCCTCTCCGACGCCTGGTCCTGGCTCACCAGCGGCTCCCACTGGTCCGGCTCCGACGGCATCTGGAACCGCCTCGGCGAACACCTCTTCCTCACCGTCGTCTGTCTGCTCATCAGCTGCGCCCTCGCGCTGCCCGTGGCACTCGTCCTCGGCCACCTCGGCAAGGGCGGCGCCCTGGCCGTCAACATCTCCAACGTCGGCCGGGCCGTCCCCACCTTCGCCGTCCTGGTCCTGCTGCTCCTCACCCCGATCGGACAGTACGGCGACTGGCCGACGATCATCGCGCTCGTCCTCTTCGCGATCCCACCGCTGCTCACCAACGCCTACGTCGGGATACGGGGCGTGGACGCCGATGTCGTACGCGCCGCCCGGGGCATGGGTATGACGGGCCGTCAGATGCTGGCGCGGGTCGAACTGCCCCTCGCGGCGCCGCTGATCCTCACCGGTGTACGGATCGCGGCCGTCCAACTCGTGGCCACCGCGACCATCGCCGCACTGGTGGGCGGCGGCGGGCTCGGCAGGATCATCACCGCGGGCTTCAACCTGGCGTCCACGCCGATGGTGGTCGCGGGCGCCTTCCTGGTCGCGCTGTTCGCGCTGCTGGTCGAAGGGCTCTTCGAGGTGGCGGAGCGGCTGGCGCCCCGGTGGGTGAGAGGCGACACCGGATGAGCCCGCGCCGCCGGGCCGCGGCTCCGCTCCTCGCCGTACTCCTCGCCCTGACGGCCGCCGCCTGCGCCACGGGTCCCTCCCTGGAGAAGCAGGGCACGGTCACCGCCTCGCCCGGCGACAGCAAGGACCTGACCATCGGCTCGGCCGGCTTCACCGAGAGCGATCTGCTGGCGCGGATGTACGCGCTCCTCCTCGGCCGGGCCGGCTACCGCACCAAGATCCTCTCCGTCACCAACCGTGAGCTGTACGAACCGGCCCTGGAGAGCGGGCAGATCGACGTCGTGCCGGAGTACGCCGCGACCTTCGCCGACTGGCTGAACGCCAAGGCCAACGGGGCGGACGCCAGAACCGTCGGCTCGCCGGACCTGGCCGCCACCATGAAGGCGCTGCGTGAACTGGCGGCCAGGCGCGGGCTCGACGTACTGGCCCCGGGCCGCGCCGTCGACCAGAACGCGTACGCCGTCAGCGTCTCGTACGCGCGGAAGCACCGGCTCAGGACGCTCTCCGACCTCGGGCGCGCCAAGCTGCCCGTACGGCTGGCGGCGGGCGACGAGTGCGTCCAACGCCCCTACTGCGCACCGGGGTTGAAGAAGACGTACGGCATCCGCCTCACCGGTATCGACCCCAAGGGACTCGGCACCACCCCGTCCAAGCGGGCCGTGCAGAACGGGCAGGACCAGATGCTCGTCACCACGACCACCGACGGCACACTCGCCGAGTTCGGCCTCGTCATCCTCGCCGACGACAAGCACCTCCAGAACGCCGACCACATCGTGCCCGTCGTCAATCGGTCCCGGGCGGGCGGCGCACGCGTACGGAACGCGCTCGACAAGCTCAGCACCGTCCTGACGACCAAGGATCTGGCCTCGCTGAACGAGCAGGTCGACAGCTGGCGGCGGCTGCCGGAGGACGTCGCCCGGAACTACCTCAAGAGCAAGGGACTGATCCCCGCCGGGTAATCGACCACGGTCACCAAGGGCCTGTCAGGCCGTCAGACGCGGCGGGAGCCAGGCCAGTTGGGCCTCTTCCTGGTAAGGCCCGCCGCCCTCGTGGTCGTTGAACTCGTACACCTCGATCGTCCGGTCCTCGTGCGGATAGGCGTTGAACGCCGCGAACACCGTCGACGGCGGGCAGGTCTGGTCCTCCAGCCCCGCCGAGAACAGCGCCGGGGCCCGGCCGCGCGCCGCGAAGTGCACGCCGTCGAAGTAGCTGAGCGTCCGCCGGACCTGCTCGCCCCGGCGGCGGTAGGTGTTGAGGTATTTGCCCACCTCCCGGTACGGATGCCGGTCGGTCAGCGTCGTCGCCCGGGGGAAGTCGCAGAGGAACGGCACATCGGGGGAGATGGCCACCAGGTCCGGCACCAGACCGGCCACCGCCAGTGTGATCCCGCCGCCCTGGCTGCGCCCGATCGCGGCTGTGCGGGAGGCGTCCACCAGCGGATGGGAGCGGGCGGCCTCCACCGCGCGGACGGCGTCGGTGAAGACCCGGCGGTAGTAGAACTCGCGCGGGTCCTCGATGCCCCGGGTCAGAAAGCCGGGGAACGCGGACGCGCTGCCCACCGGGTCCGGGGTGTCGCTGCCGCCCCACCCGGCGCCCTGCCCCCGGGTGTCCATCACGAAGTACGCGAAGCCCGCCGACGGCCAGAGCAGCCGCGAGTGGGGCAGCCCGCGCCCGCCGCCGTAACCGACGAACTCGACCACCACGGGCAGCGGTTCGCGCGTCCCCGCCGGCAGCACGAACCAGCCCTTGACCGGGTGGCCGCCGAAGCCGGCGAACGTCACGTCGTACGCCTCCACGGTCGACAGCCCGGTCGCTACGGGCTCGAACCGGGCGCCGAGACCGTGGGTGCGGGCCTCGGTGAGCGTCGTCGCCCAGAAGGCGTCGAAATCGTCCGGTTCCACGGACCGGCTGCGGTAGCTCCGTAGCTCGTCGATGGGCAGATCGAACAGGGACATGTGCGGGATCACCTCGTGCTTCTGCGGGCGGACGATCACACCGTACGGTCCGGGCGCCGGTCGAAGAAGAGTGCGAAAGAACTCCGGACGAAGTCTGGGCGATCTCTTGACCCGCGTCGGCCGGAGGTCCACAGTACTCGTTAATGCGCATTACTAATACGCATTAACGATCCGGAGGAACACGGTGGAGGAACCCAGGAAGCGGGCCCGGCCCGGCCGGAGCCCCGCACCCACGGGCCGTACGTCCAGGCCGCGCCAGGCCGAGGTCGCCAGGCTCGCCGGGGTCTCGCAGGCCACGGTCTCGCTGGTGCTCGGGGCGCGGAAGCAGGGCGCGACGATCTCCGAGGAGACCCGGCGCAAGGTGCTCGACGCGGTACGCAGCCTCGGCTACGTCCCCGACCCGGCGGCCAGCCGGCTGGCCGCCGCGCGCAACAACCTGCTCGGGGTGTTCAGCTTCACGTCCACCTTCCCGACCGACGTGCAGCACTCCTACTACCCCTTCCTCGTCGGCGTCGAGCGGGAGGCGGCGGCACGCGGTTACGACCTGGTGCTCTTCACCGGCTCCAGCACCGGCGGCGCGGGGGCCGCCGGACCGCACGCGCTGAACCGCGTACGGCTCGCCGACGGCTGCCTCTTCCTCGGCCGGCACGCCCCGGCCGACGAACTGCTCCGCCTGGTCGCCGACGGCTTCCCCGTCGTCCATCTCGGCCGCAGGGACGAGTTGGAGGGGCTGGCCTGGGTCGGCGCCGACTACGTCAGCGCCAGCAAGGAGGTCGTCTCCCATCTCGCCGGGCTCGGCCACCGGCGGATCGTGCTCGTACGGGAGGACGACGAGGCACCGGCGTCGACCGACCGTGAACACGGCTTCCTCAAGGGCCTGGAGGAAGCCGGACTGCCCGGCGGCCCCGCCGCCGTCTTCCGGTCCGCCGACCCGGAGCACGACCTCACCGCCGAACGGTTGCGCGGCTGGCTCGATGACGGCGTCACCGCGTTCGTCGCCGAGGAGACCGACACCGGCGACGCCTGGCGCGCGCTGCACGGCGCCGCCCACTTCGTCGGCATCGACTGCCCGCGCGACGCCTCGCTCGCCCTCCTCGGCAGCCCGCCGCCGGATCTCTCGGACGGGCCGACACCCACCGGATTCGACATCCCCCGCCCGCAGTTGGGCGCCGCCGCCGTGCGGATGCTCGCCGCGCTGGTGGCGGGGGAGCAGGCCACGGAACCGCTGGTGGCCTGCGGCTTCCGGCCCGGTACGACGGCGGGAGCGGCACCCGTACTGCACTGACCCCTCACGAAGCACAGCAAGCACCAAGTACCACACAGCACCTCAAGGAGACCCGTGACATCCGCATCCGCACCCGACATCCTCATCGTGGGCGCCGGGCTCGGCGGCGTCGCCGCCGCCCTCGCCGCCTGCCGGGCCGGACGCACCGTCGTCCTCACCGAAGAGACGGACTGGATCGGTGGCCAGCTCACCTCCCAGGCCGTCCCGCCGGACGAGCACCCATGGGTCGAGCAGTTCGGCACCACGGCCTCGTACCGCACACTGCGCGAGTCCATCAGGGACCACTACCGTCAGTGGTACCCACTGCGCTCCGAGGCCCTGGCCCTCACCGATCTCAACCCGGGCGCGGGCCGCGTCAGCAAGCTCTGCCACGAGCCGCGCGTGGCCCTCGCCGTCCTGGACGCGATGCTCGCGCCGCACCGCTCGTCGGGCCGGCTCACCCTGCTGACCGAGCACCGCCCCGTCGCCGCCGAGACGGGCGACGACGACACCGTACGGTCGGTCACGCTCACCGACGCGCACGGCAACCGCCGTACCATCGGCGCCCGTTACGTCATCGACGCGACGGAGACCGGCGAACTGCTCGAACTCGCCGGGGTCGAGCACGCGATCGGCGCCGAGGCACGGAGCGAGTTCGACGAGCCGCACGCCCCCGACGAGGCGCAGCCGCTCAACCAGCAGGGCATCACGGTGTGCTTCGCGCTCTCCCACCACGAGGGCGAGGACCACACCATCGAGCGGCCGGCCGACTACGACTTCTGGCGCACCTACCAGCCGGACTTCTGGCCCGGACCGCTGCTCGGTTTCCTCGCGCCCGACCCGCGCACCCTGGAGGCCGTACCGCGCACCTTCGTGCCCAACCCGGACCTCGACCCGCTCGACGTCACCGCCGACCAGTCCGCCGACGCGGGCGACAAGGAACTGTTCGGCTTCCGCCGGATCCTCGCGCGCAAGCTGCACCGGCCCGGCGCCTTCGACTCCGACATCACCCTCGTCAACTGGCCGCTCAACGACTACTGGCTGAAGCCCCTGATCGGCGCCGGCGAGGAGACGTCGGCCGCCGCGCTCGCCGAGGCACGGCAGCTGTCGCTCTCGGTCCTGTACTGGCTCCAGACCGAGGCGCCGCGCGCCGACGGCGGCACGGGATTCCCCGGACTGCGGCTGCGGCCCGACGTCACCGGTACGGCCGACGGGCTCGCCAAGGCGCCGTACGTACGCGAGTCGCGCCGTATCAAGGCCGTCACCACCGTCACCGAGCACGACGTCGCGATCGACATCGTGGGCCCGTACGGCGGCACCCGCTACCGGGACTCCGTCGGCGTCGGCAACTACCGCATCGACCTGCACCCCTCGACGGGCGGCGACAACTACATCGACATCGGCTCGGTGCCCTTCGAGATCCCGCTCGGCGCGCTGATCCCGCGCCGTGTCCGCAATCTGCTGCCCGCCGGAAAGAACATCGGCACCACCCACATCACCAACGGCTGCTACCGGCTCCACCCGGTGGAATGGAACATCGGCGAGGTCGCGGGCGCACTGGCCGCGCACTGCGTCGCCGAGGGCGTCGAACCGCGCCAGGTCCAGGCCGAGGACAAGCGGTTCGACCGATTCGCCCGGCTGCTCGACCGCGAAGGAGTGCAGCGCCACTGGCCCGACGTACGCGGCTACTGACAACACCCGGCGACACCGGGGCGCGACAGCCGGGCGGAAGCAGCTCCACCTGCCCCGCCCGGCCTACCGCCCGCACCATGCCAACTGTGCACAAGGAGGTGCCCAAGCCATGAACACCCACCGCATCCGCGTCGGCATCGACGTGGGCGGAACCTTCACCGACGCCGTGGCCGTAGACGCCACGACCCTGCGACTGCTGGGGCAGGTCAAGGTCCCCACCAGCCACCACCACGAGGACGGCGTCGCCCACGGCATCGTCGAAGCTCTCGACCGTCTGCTGGAGCAGACCGGACACGCCCCGAAGGACGTGGCCTTCCTGGCCCACGGCACCACTCAGGCTACCAATGCCCTGTTGGAGGGCGACGTCGCCACGGTCGGTCTGATCGGTGTCGGATCCGGCCCGAGCGCCGGATTCACCCGCAGGCTCGCCGCCTTCCGGAAGCTCGAACTCACCCCCGGCAAGCGGCTTCCGCTCGCCTACGCCCATGTCACCGACCCGGACGACGCGCCCGCCGTACGCGCCGCCGTCGACTCCGTCGCCCAGCAGGGCGCCCAAGTCGTCGTCGCCAGCCAGCCGTTCAGCGTCGACCGCCCCGAGGGCGAGGACACCGTCGTCGCGGCGGCCAAGGAGCGCGGACTGCCGACGACCGCCGCGCACGAGATCACCTCGCTGTACGGGCTCCACAAGCGGACCCGGACCGCCGTCGTCAACGCCGCGATCCTGCCGCGCATGCTCGCCACCGCCGACCTCGTCGACGCCTCCATCACCAAGGCCGGCGTCACCGCGCCCCTGATGGTGATGCGCTGCGACGGGGGAGTGATGTCGCTGGACGAGATGCGGCGCAGACCGCTGCTGACCGTGCTGTCCGGACCGGCGGCGGGAGTCGCCGGCGCGCTCATGCAGGAGCGCGTCAGCGAGGGCCTGTTTCTGGAGACCGGCGGCACGTCGACCGACATCAGCGTCGTACGGCGCGGCAAGGTCGCCGTCCGGCACGCCACCATCCTCGGCAAGACCTCGTACCTGTCGGCGCTCGACGTCAGGACCGTCGGCGTCGGCGGCGGCTCGATGGTCCGGATCGGCGGGGAGAAGGTCACCGGCGTGGGACCGCGCAGCGCGCACATCGCGGGACTGCCGTACGCCTGTTACGCCACTCTGGACGATCTGCGCGACGCGAAGGTCACCACGATCCGGCCGATGGACGACGACCCGGCCGACTACGCGGTGCTCGACGCCGCGGGCGGACGCTTCGCGATCACCATGACCTGCGCCGCCAACGCGCTGGGCCGGGTCCCCGAGGGGGACTTCGCCCACTGCGACCCGGCCGTCGCTCGGGCCGCGATAGCCCCCCTGGCCGCCGCGCTCGGCACGGACGTCGCCACGGCGGCTGCCCAGCTCCTGGACGCGGGCACCGGCCAGGTCAGGACCGTGGTCGACGCGATGATCCGCGACTACCGCCTCGACAAGGACACCGCCGTGCTCGTCGGAGGCGGCGGAGGCGCCGCCTCCGTCACCCCGCATCTCGCGGCCGTCACCGGCCAGGAGGGCAGGATCGCCCGCCACAACGAGGTCATCAGCCCCATCGGCGTCGCCCTCGCCCTCATCCGCGAACAGGTCGAACGCATCATCCCGGGCGCCGGCCAGGAACAGATCCTCGCCGTACGGGCCGAGGCCGAGGCCGCCGTCGTGGCCCAGGGCGCCGCCGCCGACGGCGTCGAGGTGGAGGTCACCGTCGACCCGCAGACCAGCACCGTGCGGGCCGTCGCGACCGGCGCCACCGAGCTGCGTACACAGGACCGTGCCCACCGGGCCGACGACACCGAACGGCTGCGCGCCGCCGCCGACAGTCTCAAGGCCGACCCGGCGTCGGTACGTGTCCTCGCGGGCACCGCCGCGCACACCGTGTACGGCACCGACGTCCACCGCCGGTTCCGCGCCGACCGGCACCCGGTGCGCGTCGTGGACGCCGACGGGGTCGTACGGCTCCACGCGCCGGACGCCCGCGTCGAGTCCACCACCGTCGGCCGCGCGCCGGAAGTCCTCGCCGGGCTGGTGAAGGAAGCCACCTCCTACGGCGACGGCGGCGTCCGCGCCCCCGCCCTGCGGCTCCTCATCGGCTCCCGGATCGCCGACCTCTCCGGCGTACTCGACCCGGGGCCGCTGCTGGCGCTCGCCCGCAGCGAACTGCGCGCACGCGCCGCCGACGAACCGGTCGTCGCCGTCCTGGAGGTGCGCTCATGAACGCCACCGCCCTGCTCGACCGGACCGCGCGCGCCGCGATCGAGAAACTGGCGGCGACCGACGACATCGAGTTCGGCGTACGGCTGCTCGCGAACACCCCCACGCACGAGAGCCGCGACCCGGCCCGACTGCGTCAATGGGCGCTTACCGCCGACGAGTTCGGCGCCGCGCTCGGTCCCGTCCCGTGCACGGCGCGCGTCGTGGAGAGCCACGACGGCCTGGACCGGGGGCTGCTGGCCCGCTACACCTCGCGGCCGGTCCCCACCGTCGAGCTGTTCACCGACAGCCTGGCCCTCGCCGAGGAACTGATCGACCAGCTCGGCTGGCGGCACTGGTATCCGGCCGGGTCCGTGCGGGCGGCGGCGATCGCCCACGAGGCCGTCCACGAGCAACTCCACCACGGACCGGCGAAGGCGGCCCTCAAGCGCTCACTGGACCATGTCGTGCTGCGCGTGGGACGCAGGCACCTGTACGGCCATGTCGCCGGCGCCGACGAGATCGCCGCCCACGCCCACGCCCGCACGGTCTGCGGTCTCGGCCGCAGCCCGCTCCTGCTGACGGCCGCCCTGGCCACCGCCGCCGACGCGCGGCAACGCACCTCGCACGGAAGAAAGAAGTAACGCCATGGGCGTCGTCATCCTTCTTGTCATGGCGGCCGGTGTCGCCGCGATGCTCACCCGTAAGCTCCCCACCGCCTTCGCCCTGGTCATCCTGGCCGTTGCCATCGCCTTCCTCGCGGGCGCCCCGCTGACCGGCGAGAACAGCGTGCTGGACACGGTCATCCAGGAGGGCGCCCCCGCGCTCGCCGCCACGATGATCGCGATCCTGCTGGGCTCCTGGCTCGGCAAGCTCCTGGACGAGACCGGTATCGCCGGCACCCTCGTCCGCAAGATCGTGGAGTTCGGCGGTGACCGCCCGGTCGTGGTCGCGCTCGGCGTCCTCGCCGTCTCGACCCTCGTCGGTACGGTCACGGGCTCGGCGCCCGCCGCGATGCTCGCCGGCATCATCGGCATCCCCGCCATGGTCGCGGTCGGTATCCCCAAGGTCACCGCGGCCGGCACGATCCTGATGGGTATCGCCGCCGGTATGCCCTTCGAACTGCCCATCTGGCAGTTCTTCTCCACCGCGCTGGAACTGCCCGTCGACACCGTGCGCGGCTTCATGCTGAAGCTGTTCCCGTTCGCGCTGGCCGCCGCGATCCTGTTCGTCCTCATCGAGACCCGGCGGCGCGGCGTCGAACACGCCTGGTCGCTCAAGTCGGCGTCCGCGAAGCCCACTTCGCGCCGCAAGCAGCTCGGCGACGCCCCGTGGTACGCGCTGCTCACCCCGCTCGTACCGCTCGTCCTCGCCCTCGGCTTCGACATCGCGATCCTGCCGTCGATGCTGGCCGGTGTCCTGTACGCGCTGGTCACCACCACCCGGCCGGGCGAGATGAACAAGCGGCTGCTGCGCACCCTGTACGGCGGCTTCGAGATCGCGGCGGCACCGATCGTGCTGTTCATCGCGATCGGCATCCTGCTCGCCGCGGTGAAGCTGCCCGGCGCCGTGGAGGCGCTGGAGCCGCTGATCAAGGCGGTCAGCCCGCAGAATCCGGTGCTGTTCGTCATCGTCTTCACCCTGCTCGTACCGCTCTGCCTCTACCGGGGACCGCTGAACGTCTACGGTCTCGGCGCGGGCATCGCCGGTGTCCTCATCGCCGCCGGCATCTACCCGGCCGTCGCGGTGCTGGGCATCGCCACCTCGTACAACCAGGTCTTCGGTGTGTCGGACCCGACCAGCACCCAGACCGTGTGGAGCGCGCAGTACGCGGGGGTCACACCGCAGCAGGTGATGCTGCGGACCCTGCCGTACGTATGGGCCGTCGCGCTCGGCGGATTCTGCGTCACCGCCGCCACCTATCTGTGATCTCTCAACTCCCGGGACGGAGCACGACATGACACAGCACGACGCGCACGACAGGCCGAGCAACCCCGGCCGGCGGATCTTCCTGCGGGCGGCGGCGGCCACCGCCGCCGTGACCTCCGGCGTGATGGCCACCGGCGCGGCGGCCGGCAGCTCCGCCGCCGCGCCCGCCCCCGCCCCCGCTCCGGCGGCGGCGCCCGGCGGGTTTCCGAACTACAAGTATCTGAAGACACTCCTGATGCCGTCTCAGCTGAAGTACAACCCCACCGGCGAGATCATCTTCCCGTGCATCCGGGGCGTCTACGACAAACTGGCCAACCCGCTGGGCCGTTACTACCTCTACTACGGACCGCACGACGCGCCCGGCGGTATCTGCCTGGCCTACGGCGACTCGCTGGAAGGGCCGTTCACCGAGTACACGGCGAACCCGGTCGTCTCCAACAACTGGCAGCCGCACTACCAGGTCAGCCACGTCGCCTCGCCGCACGTCATCTGGCGCCCGGACGTCAAGGAGCTGTGGCTCTACTTCCACGGCGAGAACGGCACGACCCGGCTCGCCCGGTCCAAGGACGGCATCACCTTCACGTACGACAAGGTGGTGCTCACCACCGCGATGATGCCGGCCGGCAGCACCGAGACCTCGTACGCCCGCGTCTTCCCCCACGAACTGCCCTCGCGCGGCGCGCACTACGTGATGCTGTTCATGCTCAACAACACGTCCAACCACCGTGACATCGCCTGGGGCTGGTCGGCCGACGGCCGCAACTGGACCTTCGACCGGACGCCGCTCGTCCGCCACTCCGACGTCGGCGCGAACAACGTCGGCGGCCCGCACCTGCTGAGCCGGAACGGCAGCACATACGTCGTCTACAACACCGACAAGGAGCACGGCGGCAATCTGCTGATCACCGAGGTCGGCAACGACTTCAGCCGCCGCACCCACCTCGGTCTGTTCTACGACTCGGCCAACAGCGCCCCGGACAACGGACGCAGCGCCGCCCCGAGCTTCGGAACCGACAACGGGGTGCCGTACATGGTCTACGAGGCGGGCGAACGGCTTCAGGGCTCGATCGCGGTCGCGCGCGGCTGACACCGCGCCGCCGATCCGCCGGCCGGGAGGCCGGGCCGCGCCATCCCGCGGCCCGGCCCCCGGCTACGCGTCGGACACCGAGTCGAAGTCGACCTCGTCGCGCGCGATCCCGTGCGCGTCCGCGTCCACCGACCGGCGCAGCGCCTCGTGCAGCTTCGCCGGGGTCAGCACGCCCGCGAACCGCGATCCGTCCACCACCGCCACCCACCCCGCGTCATGCTGAAGCATCTCGCTGAACGCCTGCTTCAGCGGCGCCCCGACCGGCACCCATGCCTCCATCCGCCGCGCCAGATCACCCACCGTGCCCCGGTCGTCCGCGCCCGCCAGCGCGTCCGCGGACACCCAGCCGTGCAGCTCACCGCCGCCGCCCAGCACCACCGCCCAGTTGGCGCCCGCCTCGCGCAGCCGCCGCGCCGCGCCCGCGGCGGGCTCGTCGAGCCGGGCCACCGGCGGCTGCTCCAGGTCGGCCGGTTCGATCGTGGTGACCGCGAGGCGCTTCAACCCCCGGTCGGCGCCCACGAATCGCGCGACGTACGGGGTGGCCGGTGTCCCGAGGACCGCCCCCGGACTGTCGAACTGCTCGATACGCCCCTGCCCGTACACCGCGATACGGTCGCCCATCCGCACGGCCTCCTCGATGTCGTGCGTCACCATCAGCACCGTCTTGCGCACGGTGGCCTGGAGGTTGAGGAATTCGTTCTGGAGCCGCTCACGCGTCACCGGGTCGACCGCGCCGAACGGCTCGTCCATCAGCAGCACCGGCGGATCGGCCGCCAACGCCCGTGCCACCCCCACCCGTTGACGCTGCCCGCCCGACAACTGCGCGGGATGGCGCGGCCCGTACACCTTCGGGTCCAGCCCCACCAGATCCAGCAGCTCCGCCGCCCGCTCGCGTGCCTTCGGCTTCTTCCAGCCGAGCAGGACCGGCACGGTCGCCGTGTTGTCGAGGACCGTACGGTGCGGGAAGAGCCCGACCTGCTGGATCACATAGCCGATCCGGCGGCGCAGCCTCACCGGGTCGACACCGGAGATGTCCTCGTCCTCGACGAGGATCCGGCCCGACGTCGGCTCGATCAGCCGGTTCACCATCATCATCGTGGTCGTCTTGCCACAGCCGGACGGTCCGACCAGCGTGACCAGCTCGCCTTCGCGTACCTCGAAGGACAGTCCGTCGACGGCCGTCGTACCGTCTGGGTAGACCTTGCTGACCTGCTCGAACCGGATCATGGACCAACGCTAGGAGGGGGCACCCGCCCGCGCACACGGACGGCGGCCGAACGGCCGCGAGCACACACCGCCAGAGCCGCCAGAGACCGCCAGAGCCGCCAGAGACCGCCGGAGACCGTCAGAGACCGCCGAAGGCTGTCAGACACCGCCAGAGACCCGAACCAGGAGCCCCTTTGCCCAGCTACCGCCAGTCCGGCGTCGCCTTCACCGACCACCGCTTCTCGGTCCCGCTGGACCACGCCAACCCTTCGGGGGAGCGGATCGAGCTGTACGGCCGCGAGGCCGTCGCCCTCTCGAAGACCGACGCCGACCTGCCCTGGCTCGTCTATCTGGAGGGCGGCCCCGGCTTCGGCGCCCGCCGTCTCATCGGCCGCCAGGCCTGGCTCGGCCGGGCCCTCGAAGAGTTCCGGGTGCTCCTCCTCGACCAGCGCGGCACCGGCGCCTCCACCCCGCTCAACCGCCAGACCCTCCCGCTGCGCGGCGGCCCCCGGGAACAGGCGGACCATCTCGCCCTGTTCAGGTCCGACAACATCGTGCGCGACTGCGAGGCGATCCGCCCGCAGCTGACCGGCGGCGCCCCGTGGACCGTGCTCGGCCAGAGCTTCGGCGGCTTCTGCGCCGTCCGCTATCTCTCCGACGCGCCCGAGGGCCTGGCCACCGTACTGATCACCGGCGGGCTGCCCACGCTGCACGGCGGCCCCGACGACGTCTACCGCGCCGCCTATCCGCGGATCGAACGCAAGGTCGCCGCGCACTACGCCCGCTACCCGCAGGACGTCGAACGGGCCCGCCGTATCGCCGGACACATCGCCGAGCACCCCACCGTGCTGCCGGGCGGCTACACGCTGACGGTCGAGGCCTTCCAGTCGCTCGGCATCCTCCTCGGCACCGGCTCCGGCACCCACCAGCTGCACCATCTGCTGGAGAACGCCTTCGTGCCCACCCCCGGCGGCACCGAGCTGTCCGACGCCTTCCAGGAGGCGGTGGCGGCGCAGCTCTCGTTCGCCGGCCATCCTCTGTACGCGCTGGTCCACGAGGCGATCTACGCCCAGGACGGCCGCCCCACCGCCTGGTCGGCCGAGCGGGTACGCGCGGAGTTCCCGCAGTTCGACGCGGGGCGGACGCCGGCCGGGGACGGCCCGCTGCTCTTCACCGGCGAGACGATCCACCCGTGGCACTTCACCGCCGACCCCGCGCTGCGCCCGCTGCGCGAGGCCGCCGAACTGCTGGCGGGGCGCCGGGACTGGCCCGCGCTGTACGACCCCGCCCGGCTCGCCGCCAACGAGGTCCCGGTCGCCGCCGCCGTCTACCACGACGACATGTACGTCGACACCGGCCACGCGCTGGAGACGGCGCGCGGCATCCGGGGGCTGCGTACCTGGGTCACCGACGAGTACGAGCACGACGGCGTCCGGGTCTCGGGCCCGAAGGTGCTCGACCGGCTGCTCGGCCTGGCGCGTGACGAGATCTGACCGGGCGCCCCGGTTGGCGGGTCACCCTGTTTGTTGGTTTTGACGGGTTTCGTAGCCCGGTGAATGTGTTGTTCTCGTGATGTGGTGGCGGGACGGGGAGACGGGCTCGGCAGCGAAGGACCGATGACATGGACCAGGGGCATTCCCGCCTTCAGCAGTACCCCTGGTTGCCCCCGGTGCTGCTGGTGGGTTCCGTCGGTCTCGAACTGGTGACTCCCAAGATCGTCAGCGGCGCCGCGCTCATCGCCGTCGCCGGCATGGCGGCGGCCATCAGCGGCACGTTCCGCTACACGGTGCTGGTCGTGGCCGTCGGTCTCGCGCTCACGGGCATCTCCGCGTTCGAGGCCCACCACGGCTACGCGTCCGCCGCCGTGCAGGTCGCGGAGATCGTGATCGCCTCTGCTCTCGCACTGGCCGTCCGGCGCATGCTCGACAGCCAGAGCGCCAAGTTCTCCGTGGTCAGATCCACCGCCGAGCAGTTGCAACGGGCCGTTCTGCCACCGCTGCCCAAGATCGTCGGCCCGATGACCGTCGCCTGCCGTTACGAGGCGGCGAACACCGTCGCCCGGATCGGCGGCGACCTCTACGCCGTGGAGGAGACGCCCTTCGGTCTGCGGCTGCTCATCGCCGACGTACGCGGCAAGGGCCTCGGCGCGGTCTCCGCCGTCTCCATCATCGTCGGCGCCTTCCGTGAGCGCGCCGAGTCCGAGGCCGACCTGGAAGGGCTCGCGGAGCGACTCGACCGGGCCGTGACCCGGTCCGCCGAGCACTACGCCGACCCGTTCGGCGTCGACACCGGCGAGGCCTTCGCGACCGCCCTGCTGATCGAGATCAACCGGCCCGGCACCACCCTGCGGCTGCTGAACTGCGGCCATCCCGCCCCCTATCTCGTCCAGGACGGCGAGGTACGTGAACTGGACACCGGCCAGGCGACGCCCCCGCTCGGGATGCGGAACCTCGCGCCCAGCATCGGCGGTTCCCACACGTACGACTTCCCCACCGGCGCCACCCTGCTCTGCGTCACGGACGGCGTGACCGAGGCACGGAACGCCGCAGGGAGCTTCTTCGATCCCGTCAGTGATCTCAAACCGGTCCCCGACCGGGATCCGGAGCAGCTGATCGCGGCCCTGTTCTCGTCGGTCGCCCGGTGGACCAAGGGGAAACGGAGCGACGACATGGCGGTGCTCGCCGTCGCGCGGGACGGAGCCGGTGAACCTGTTCACAGGAGGCAAGCGACTGCTTAGTATGCGAGGGAGCGCATCCCGACCCCTCAGGTGGAGGCCCCCGAATGCAGGCATGGCGAGTGCACCGGAACGGCGAGCCGGGCGAGGTGATGCGGCTGGACGAGGTGGACCCGCCCGCACCGGGCGACGGCTCGCTCCTGCTGAAGGTCCTCGCGGCCGGCCTCAACTTCCCCGACGCACTGCTCTGCCGGGGCCAGTACCAGGTCCGCCCGCCGCTGCCCTTCACCCCCGGCGTCGAGATCTGCGGGGAGACCGAGGACGGACGCCGGGTCATCGCGACCCCCGCCCTGCCCCACGGCGGACTCGCCGAGTACGTCGTCGCCGACGAGGCCGCGGTGCTTCCCGCGCCCGACGCCCTCGACGACGCCGAGGCCGCGGCCCTGCACATCGGCTACCAGACGGGCTGGTTCGGACTCCACCGCAGGGCGCGCCTCCAGCCGGGCGAGACGCTGCTCGTGCACGCCGCCGCCGGAGGCGTCGGCAGCGCGGCCGTCCAGCTCGGCAAGGCCGCGGGCGCCACCGTCATCGGCGTGGCGGGCGGCGAGGACAAGGTGCGCGTGGCACGGGAGTTGGGCTGCGACCACGTCATCGACCGGCGCACCGACGACATCGTCGCCGCCGTGAAGGACCACACCGGCGGGCGCGGCGCGGACGTCGTGTACGACCCCGTCGGCGGCGACGCGTACACCAAGTCCACCAAGTGCGTCGCCTTCGAGGGCCGCATCCTCGTCATCGGCTTCGCCAGCGGTGCCATCCCGGCCCCGGCGCTCAATCACGCGCTGGTGAAGAACTACTCGATCGTGGGTCTGCACTGGGGCCTGTACAACCAGAAGGATCCCGCCGCGATCCGCCGCTGCCACCAGGAGCTGACGGACCTCGCGGCCAAGGGCGTCGTCAAGCCGCTCGTCAGCGAGCGGGTGGCGATGGCGGACGCCGCGTCGGCCGTCCAGCGCCTGGCCGACGGCACCACCACCGGCCGGCTGGTCGTGATCCCGGCCCCGGCGCCGGGGGCGGGCGACCGGTGAGCGCCATGGACGCCACCGAACTGCGAAGCCGTACCAGGGACTTGCTCGACGCGCACCCGCCGGCCGGCACGGCACCGACCGACTTCCTGAAGGCCCGCTTCGACGCCGGGCTCGCCTGGGTGCACTTCCCGGCCGGCCTCGGCGGGCTCGACGCCCCGCGCTCCCTGCAATCCGTCGTGGACGCCGAACTGGCCGCCGCCGGCGCGCCCGACAACGACCCGCGCCGTATCGGCATCGGTCTCGGGATGGCCGCGCCCACCATCCTCGGATTCGGCACCGAGGAGCAGAAGCGCCGCTTCCTGCGGCCCCTGTGGGTGGGGGAGGAGGTCTGGTGCCAGCTGTTCAGCGAGCCGGGCGCCGGGTCCGACCTCGCCGCGCTGGGGACCCGCGCGGTGCGGGGCGGCGACGGTGACGGCGCCGGCGACTGGATCGTCAACGGTCAGAAGGTGTGGACCTCCAGCGCCCATCTCGCACGCTGGGCCATCCTCATCGCCCGTACCGACCCCGCCCTGCCCAAGCACCGGGGCATCAGCTACTTCATCTGCGACATGACCGACCCCGGCGTCGACGTCCGGCCGCTGCGCCAGATAACCGGCGAGGCCGAGTTCAACGAGGTCTTCCTCACCGACGTCCGGATCCCCGACGCCCACCGGCTCGGCGCGGTCGGCGACGGCTGGCAGGTCGCCAGGACCACCCTCATGAACGAACGTGTCTCGATCGGCGGCGCCCGGCTGCCGCGCGAGGGCGGCATGATCGGCCCGGTCTCCCGGACCTGGCGCGAACGCCCCGACCTGCGCACCCATGAGCTGCACCAGCGGCTGCTCACCCTCTGGGTGGACGCCGAGGTGGCGCGCCTGACCGGTGAACGGCTGCGCCAGCAACTCGCCGTGGGCCGGCCCGGACCCGAAGGCTCGGGCCTGAAGCTGTCGTTCGCCCGGCTCAACCAGGAGATCAGCGGACTCGAAGTCGAACTGCTCGGTGACGAGGGCCTGTTGTACGACGACTGGACGATGCGCCGCCCCGAGCTGGTCGACTTCACCGGCCGGGAGGCCGGCTACCGCTATCTGCGCTCGAAGGGCAACTCCATCGAGGGCGGTACGAGCGAGGTACTGCTGAACATCGTCGCCGAACGCGTCCTCGGCCTGCCCGCCGAGCCGCGCGACGACAAGGACGTCGCATGGAAGGACCTCACCCGATGAGCGGCCCCGAGGACGCGCCCGACCTGCTGTACTCCGAGGCGGAGGACGACCTGCGCGCCGCCGTACGGTCCCTGCTCACCGACCGCGGCGATGTTCCCACCGCGCTCGCCCGCGCCGAGTCCGGCGCCCCGTACGACCCCGTCCTGTGGACCTCGCTGGCCGCCGGGATCGGCGCGGCGGGGCTGCTCGTACCGGAAGCGCTCGGCGGCCAGGGCGCAGGCCATCGCGAGGCGGCGGTGGTGCTGGAGGAGCTGGGCCGGGCGGTGACTCCCGTGCCGTATCTGACCAGTTCGGTGATCGCGACCCAGACGCTGCTCGCCTGCGGTCCGGACAGCGCCAAGCTGCTCCGCGCGCTGGCCGAGGCCCGTACCGTCGCCGTCCTCGCCGTCCCGCTCTCCACCGGACCGGGCGCCCCCCTGCCGGGCACGGCTCCCGGAAGCCCGGTCAGGGCCGTCGCCGACGCCGCGACCGCCGACGTCCTGCTCGTCCTCGCCGCCGACGGGCTGTACGCGGTCGGGACGTCGGCGCCCGGCGTCACCGTCCGGGCGCAGACCCCGCTCGACCTGACGCGCCCGCTGTCCACCGTCACCGTGACCGGTACCGCCCTCGCCGCCGGGACCCGGCTCGCCGACCGGGACGCGGCCGAGGCCGCCGTACGACGCGGACTGCTGGCCGGTGCAGGGCTGCTCGCCTCCGAACAACTCGGCCTCGCCGAATGGTGTTTGACCGAGTCGGTGCGGCACACCCGCGAACGGCACCAGTTCAACCGTCCCATCGGCTCCTTCCAGGCACTCAAGCACCGGATGGCACAGCTGTGGCTGGAGGTCGTCTCGGCCCGCGCCGCCGCCCGCGCCGCCGCCGACGCGCTGGCCACCGACAGCCCCGGCGCACCCCTCGCGGTGGCCGTCGCCCAGGCGTACTGCGGCCGGGTCGCCGTGCACGCGGCCGAGGAGTGCGTCCAGCTCCACGGCGGCATCGGGATGACCTGGGAGCACCCGGCGCATCTGTATCTCAAGCGGGCCAAGTCCGATGAGATCGCGCTGGGTTCGACCGGAGCGCACCGCGACAGCCTCGCGGCGCTCACCGGACTGCCGGCCCCCGGAGCCCCGACGCGGTAGTTCCGGCCGCCCTTCGACCGGGATACCACCTGGACAAGCACCCCTTTACATACTGTTTAATTGCGAGTCGTTCGCAATAACGTGTGATCTTCAGTAGGGGTGTGGAATCCATGACCGCCCGTTCGATACGTGGCACGGTCGCGGCGGCGCTGGCCGGTTCGCTGGCCCTCACCGCCGTGGCCTGCTCGAACCCGGACAGCGGCTCCGGCGACGGCGGTGGGGACCAGGAGTCCGCCGTCGTCGGGATCGCCTACGAGCCGGACAGCCTCAGCCCGCTGCTCGGCTACGGCAAGGACGGCAACTCCAAACTCTTCGACGGTCTGCTCGCCGTCGACGGAGACATGAATCTGAAGCCCGCGCTCGCCTCCGCGCTTCCCGAGGTCGCCGCCGACGGCATGACCTACACCTACCGGCTGCGCGACGACGTGAAGTTCAGCGACGGCAAGCCCTTCAGCGCGGCGGACGTCGTCTTCACCTACCGCACCATCCTGGACGCCGGGACCAGCAACCCGTCCAAGACCGAACTCGCGGCCATCGAGGACGTCACCGCGAAGGACGCGAACACCGTCGTCTTCACCCTCAAGTACCCCTACGCGCCGTTCGCCCAGCGGACCGTGCTCCCCATCGCGCCGGAGCACATCGCGGGCAAGCAGGACGTCAACTCCGGGCCCTTCACCAGCAAACCGGTCGGCACCGGGCCGTATCTGCTGACCAACTGGTCCAAGGGCGAGAAGATCAGCTTCAAGGCCAACCCCGACTACTGGGGCGGCGAGGCCGAGGTGAAGAAGTTCACCATGGCGATCATCAAGGACGACGACGTACGCGCCACCCGGCTGCGCGCCGGTGACCTCGACGGCGCGATCCTGCCGCCGAACCTCGCCAAGGGCTTCGAGAACGACAAGGGCAGGAAGACGTACGCCGCCACGACGTACGACTACCGCACCGTCACCCTGCCGACGCACAACAAGGTCGCGGGCGACACCGCCGTACGCCGCGCGCTCGACGTCGCCGTCGACCGCGAGACCATGGTCGACAAGATCCTCGACGGCGCGGGCAGGGCCGCCTACGGTCCCGTCCCCACCGACAGCGAATGGTTCGCCAAGGGCACCGAGCGCCCGCACGACCTCGCGCGGGCCCGGAAGATCCTCGACGAGGCGGGCTGGCGGGCCGGCGAGGACGGCATCCGTACCAAGGACGGCGTACGCGCGAGCTTCCCGCTCTGGTATCTGACCGGCGACAAGCTCCGCCAGGACCACGCCCTCGCCTATGCCTCCGACGCCAAGAAGGCCGGCATCGACATCAAGACCCAGGCCGGGACCTGGGAGGTCATCGAGCCGCGGATGAGGACGGACGCGGTCCTGGCGGGCGGCGGAGCCCCCGGCGACCCGGACTTCGACCAGTTCGGCCTCCTCAACTCCGGCCTCGCCGGGGACGGCTTCAACAACATGGCCTGGTACGACAACCCGGCCGTCGACAAGGCGCTCGACACCGGCCGCGAGAGCGGGGAGAAGGCCGCACGCAAGGCCGCGTACGACACCGTCCAGCGGGAGTTGGCCAAGGACCCCGGCTACACCTTCCTCACCCACATCGACCACATCTACGTCGTGAACGACACCTGGGGCACCCTCACCACCCAGGTCGAACCGCACGACCACGGACTCGCGTCCGGCCCCTGGTGGAACATCGAGCAGTGGGCCCGCACGCCGTGAGCCGCCGCCTCCCGTGGGGGGCGATGGCCCGGATGACGGGGCGGCGGATGCTGTTCGCCGCCCCCGTCCTGCTGGTCGTCACCTTCGGCGTCTTCGCCGTGGCCGCCGCCTCACCGTTCGACCCCGTCAAGGCGTACGCCGGCACCGCCGGACTCTCCGCCTCGCAGGAGACCCTCGACCAACTGCGCGCCAACCTCGGCGTCGACCAGGCACTCGTCCCGCGCTGGTGGGAGTGGCTGACCTCGGCCGTCACCGGCGATCTCGGCGACTCCAGCGTCATGCGCAGACCGGTCGCCGACGTGATCACCGAACGCCTCGGCTGGTCCGTGCTCCTGGCCACCACCGCCTTCGTCCTCGCGATCCTGCTCGGCACCGCGCTCGGTGTCGCCGCCGCCCGCCGCCCCGGCGGCTGGCTCGACCGCTGCGTCAGCTCGGCCGCGTACACCCTGGAGGCCGCGCCCGCGTTCTGGCTGGGGCTGCTCGCGATCTGGTTCTTCGCCCTGCGGCTGGGCGTCCTGCCCGCAGGCGGACTCACCGACTCGGGGAGCGACATCGTCACCTTCGGCCAGGTCGCCTCGCACCTGGTGCTGCCGGCCGCCGTGCTCGGTGTCTCCCAGATGCCGTGGTTCTACCTCTACGTACGACAGGGGGTCGCCGACGCGCTGGAGGAGGACCCCGTACGCGGGGCACGCGCCCGGGGACTGAGCGAGCGCACCGTGCTCGTCGGTCACGCCTGGCGCTCCGGGATGCTGCCGATGCTCACCCTCATCGGCTCACGCGTCCCCGAACTCATCACCGGCGCGCTGCTGATCGAGACCGTCTTCAGCTGGCCGGGCATCGCGGCGGCCACCGTCGAGGCGGCGACATCCGTGGACTTCCCGCTGCTGGCGGCGCTCACCGTGCTCGCCACGGCGGCCGTGCTCCTCGGCAATCTGCTCTCCGACCTGCTGTACGGACTCGCCGACCCGAGGGTGGGCTTCGATGGCTGACACCACCGGCACGGACACGACCGGCACCACCGGCACGGACACCACCGGCACCAGGGCCGCCCCGCCCGGCGCGGTATGGCGCTCGCGCGGACGCAGCCGCCGCTCGACACGCTCCGTGCGCGCCGTCACCTCGGCCGTCGTCGTCGTCGCGGTCGCACTGGCCGTGCTGATCGTCCCGCCCGTCGTCCAACTGGACGAGCAGGCCGTCGACCTCGCGCTCAAGCTCCAACCGCCGTCCCTGGCCCACCCGTTCGGCACCGACGACGTCGGCCGCGATCTGCTCCTGCGCTGCGTGTACGGGTTGCGCGTCTCGCTGCTCGTCGGACTGGTCGCCGCGCTCGTGGCCACCGTCATCGGTACGGCCGTCGGCGCCGCCGCCGCGGCCTTCGGCGGCTGGACCGACCGTGTCGTCATGCGGCTCGTCGACACCTTCTCCTCGGTGCCGCATCTGCTCCTCGGCATCTTCATCGTCGCGATGTTCCGCCCCGGCGTCTGGCCGGTGATCGTGTCGGTCGCCCTCACCCACTGGCTCTCCACCGCCCGCATCGTCCGCTCCGAGGTCCTGTCGCTGCGCTCCCGCCCCTATGTGGACGCCGCGATCTCCGGCGGCTCCTCGCGATGGCGGATCACGGTGCGCCATCTGCTGCCCGGGGTACTGCCGCAGGCGGGCCTCGCCGCCGTACTGATGGTGCCGCACGCCATGTGGCACGAGTCGGCGCTCTCCTTCCTCGGCCTCGGGCTGCCCAGCCATCAGGCGAGCCTCGGCAATCTCGTACAGACGGCGCGCGGTTCGCTGCTGGCCGGCGACTGGTGGCCCACGCTCTTCCCCGGGCTGTTCCTGATCGTCCCGACCCTCGCCATCGCCGGGCTCGCCGGCGTGTGGCGCGAGCGGATCAATCCCCGCCGCCGATCGGAGCTGATGCTGTGACCACGCCCGCGCCCCCGGCGGAGACCTCCACGCCCGCCACGTCCGCCGTCCCGTCGCCCGTTCTCTCCGTACGCGGCCTCGGCGTCCGCTTCCGGATGCGCGGCGGCCGGCACATCGCGGCCGTCACCGACGCCACCTTCGCTCTCGCCGCGGGGGAGTGCCTCGCGCTCGTCGGCGAGAGCGGCTGCGGCAAGTCCGTCCTCGCCTCGGCGCTCCTCGGACTGCTCCCCGGCAACGCGCAGACCACCGGGTCCGCCCTGCTCGGCGGCAGCGGCCCGCCCGTGGACCTGCTCGCCGCCGACGAACGGACCCTGGCGCGTACGGTACGGGGCCGGCGCATCGGCCTCGTACCGCAGAGCCCGGCCGCCCACCTCACCCCCGTACGGACCGTACGGTCCCAACTGGTGGAGGCGCTACGCGAGTTGACCGGCGACCGGGGGCCCGTACTCGCCAAGGCCGCCGAGGCCGCCGCCGAACGCGCGGCGTACCCCGCCGACCATCTCGACCGCTACCCGCACGAACTCTCCGGCGGACTCGCACAGCGCGCCGCGACCGCGCTCGCCCTCATCGGCGACGCCCCGCTGCTGCTGGCCGACGAGCCGACCACCGGACTCGACCGGGAACTCGTCGACCGTACGGCCGACGAACTGCGCCGCCACACCGACGACGGCCGTGCCCTGCTGATGATCACCCACGACCTGGCGGCGGCCGAGCGGATCGCCGACCGGGTGGCCGTCATGTACGCGGGCCGGATCGTCGAACTCGGCCCAGCGGCAGGCTTCTTCGGCGGCGACGGCCCGCGCCACCCCTACGCGCGCGGTCTGCTCGACGCCCTGCCCGAGCGGAAGTTCACCGCAATCCCCGGTATGCCGCCCGAGCTGGGCGATCTCCCCGCCGGGTGCGCCTTCGCCGCCCGCTGCCCGCGCGCCACCGAGATCTGCGCCACCCCGCCCGCCCTGACCCCGGGCCCCGGCCGGGCGGTCGCCTGCCATCACGCCGAGGAGCGCGTCGATGCTTGAACTCCTCGGCATCACCGCCGGATACGGACGCGGCGCCCCCGTCGTCAAAGGCGCGTCCCTCACCGTCGCCCCCGGCGAGTCGGTGGGACTCCTCGGCCCCAGCGGCTGCGGCAAGTCGACCCTCGCCCGCGTCGCCGCCCTGCTGCACCGCCCCGACGCGGGCACCGTCACCCTCGACGGCGAACGCGCCACCGGCTGGCGCCATCGCGCCCCCAAGGCCCAACGCACCGCGATCGGGGTCGTCTTCCAGCAGCCCAGGCTGTCGGCCGACCCCCGGCTGCGGCTGAGCGATCTGATCGCCGAGCCGCTGCGCGCGGGCGGACGACGGGACGAAGTGGCCGACCGGGTGGGGGAGTTGGCGCACACGGTCGGACTCACCGACGACCTGCTCGGCCGTCGGCCGCACGAGGTCAGCGACGGCCAGCTCCAACGCGCCTGTCTCGCCCGCGCGCTGGTGCTGCGCCCGCGCTGGCTGGTCTGCGACGAGATGACCGCGATGCTCGACGCGTCGACCACCGCCGCGCTGGTCACGGTGGTCGAGGAGTACCGGAGCGCCCAGGGCGCCGGGCTGCTGGCCGTCGGCCACGACCGGGTGCTGCTGGAGCGCTGGTGCGACCGTACGGTCCGCTGGCCGGAGATCGCCGAGGCTGTCTGAATCACAGCCGACGGGTCGCCGAACAGTGCGTAAGCCCTTGTCTCTTGAGGTTTGTGGCAGTGGATACCAGGCGAGGTCCTAGGTCGTCGTGTCCGCCGTAGCCCCGTCCCCCCAGACTTCGGAGACATCATGGCCCTCACCACCCGACGCAGAGCGGTGACCACCTTCGCCGCCGCGTTCGCCGGAGCCGTCGCCATACCCTCGTACGCCCACGCCGACGGCCCCCAGCCGGCGGCCCTCGCCACGGGGCGGGGCGGCGGCCACCAGCCGCTGCGCCGCGCCCACGCGCACAACGACTATCTGCACGAGAGGCCCTTGCACGACGCGCTGTCGCACCGCTTCACCAGCGTCGAGGCCGATGTCTTCCTGGTCGACGGCGAGTTGCTGGTCGCCCACGAGCCCGAGACGCTCGACCCGACGCGTACGCTCCGCTCGCTCTACCTCAATCCGCTGCGCGACCGAGTGCGGGCCAACGGCGGCGCCGTGTACCGGGGGAACCACCGGCCGGTGCAGCTGCTCATCGACATCAAGACGGACGGCGTCGCCGCCTATCTGGAGCTGCACCGCCAACTGCGCGCCTACCGCTCCATGCTGAGCACCTACTCGCACGGCGCGGTACGGTACGGCGCCGTCACCCCGGTCATCTCCGGCGACCGCGCCGCCCGCGTCCCGATGGAGGCGCAGCGGACCCGGTACGCCTTCTACGACGGCCGGCTCGAAGACCTCGGCAGCACGGCGCGCGCCTCGTTCATCCCGCTCATCAGCACCAACTGGACCACGAGCTTCAGCTGGCTGGGGGTCGGTGAGTTCCCCGCCGCCGAGCGCGCCGAACTGCACCGCATCGTCCGCGCCGCCCATCGCCGGGGTCAGCGCGTCCGGTTCTGGGCGACCCCCGACCTGGCCGGTCCCGCCCGCGACGCCGTGTGGTCCGAACTGCTGGCGGCCGGGGTCGACCACCTCAACACGGACGACCTGGCAGGCCTGGAGAGCTTCCTCGCCGAGCACGACCGCTGACCGGCCGGCCGTCGGCCCGCCGGTGGAAAACAACCGGCAGTCAACCCGTACGGCCTACACGCCAGTTGCCTGAACGCCCCCTCCGCTCCGCCAGACTGACGGCCGAATGCCGCAATTCCGGCGCGGCGGAGGAGGTTGGCGATGGCCATTTCGATCTCGGTGATCCTGCTACTGGCACTTCTGACCGTGATCTTCGTGCGCAACAGCGGACTCAAACTGTGGCACGCGACCGTCTGTGTGCTGCTCGGCTTCTTCCTCGCGGGCACCAGCATGGCGCCGACCATCCAGGACGGGATCAACTCCACGGCCGACGTGGTGAGCAGCCTCCAGCCCTGAGCGCCGGCCCCGGTCGCCGGGCGGCGGCCGTCAGGCGACCGCGCAGGCGGTGACGGCCGCCTGGGTGGCGGTGGCGGCCGTCGTGGTCGCGGCTCCACTCGCGTTCGCGGACGTGACGGCGGCGGCAGCGGCCTCCGTCGCGGTGGCTGCCGCCTCGGCGAGCGCGGCGGCGGGCTGGGTCGCCGCGATGGCGGCGGCGACGGCCTTGACCGCGGCGGCGGACGAGGCCGCGTCGGCCTTGGCGACATCGGCGGCGGTGGCGGCGTTGGCCGCGGACGCGGCGGCGGCCGTCGTGGACGCCGCGCAGGCGACGGGATCGGGAAGGGCCGAACTCGGGGCGGTGGTACGGGTGTCGGCCTGGGCGCCGGCCGTGGCACCGACGGTCAGGGCGAGCGCGGCGAGAGCGGTGGCGGCGATGCGTCGAAGCGTCATGAGGGAATCCCTGTCTGCTGAAGGGTGAGCCCGCGCTGCCCGGCGCAGGGGCCGGACAACGGATTCCGCCGGAACGGGGAACCGAGGTGGCTCACCCCGGAAGCACAACACCCGCCGACTCCCGTGTCCTGTCGGCAGTTGGGCGCATCCCGCCGCGGACCCCGCCGGGGACGGCACCGCCATCCGCCCCGGAGCGCCTGCTCAGCGGGGGTGGCGCGGCCACACCGCGGCCCGTCCGGTCGCCGCCCCACCGGCCCAGCCGATCTCCCCGTACGAGTCCGGGACTCGCCGCCGTACGCCTCGGATCACCCGCCGTACGGCTCGGCTCGGATCACCCGGGAGCGGATCAGGAACCGCACCCCTTCCGGCGCCTCCAGCGAGAAGCCGCTGCCCCGCCCCGCCACGACATCGACGATCAACCGGGTGTGCCGCCACGCCTCGTACTGGCTCACCGACATCCAGAACGGCACCGGCTCCGTGACGCCGTCGACCTCCAGGGACTCCAGGAGCACGTCCGAGTTCCCCGTACGGAACTCACCGGCCGGGTAGCACATGGGCGCGCTGCCGTCGCAGCAGCCGCCGGACTGATGGAACATCAGCGGCCCGTGGTCCGCCCGCAGCTGTCGAATCAGATCGGCGGCTGCGGGTGTCACCTCCACGCGCGCGGTCTCTTCTTCACTCATCCCGCCAGTAGAACGCACCCAACGTTGCATGAAGGTTGCGTGCCCGTGGGACAGTCTTCTGAATTGCCATCAGATAATTTATGACCGGGTATACCGCGGGGCACCAAGTGGTGCTATTTATATAGAGTCCATGACCCCACTCATCGGAGAAGTACTCGTGCGCTCGAAAAGACCACTCATCGCCGCACTTCTGGCAATGGTCGTAGCCGCAACCGTAGCCCCCACAGCGACCGCGGCACCGAAGGCGGCCGGTAAGTACGTCGCCATCGGCGACTCCTACGCGGTCGCCCCCGGTACGCGTACCTACGACAACCCCGACGACCCGTGCCGGCGCGGTCCGCTGACCTACCCGCGGCTCTGGGCCGCCCAGCACGCGGACACCGCTTTCGTCGAGGCCTCGTGCTCCGGCGCCACCACGGCCGATGTCGTCAGCACCCAGATACCGCAGCTGACCGCCGACACCACACTGGTGACGGTGCAGGTCGGAGGCAACGACGTCGGTTTCGTCGATGTCCTGACGAACTGCATCCTCACCATCGACGACGCGGACTGCATCGCCGGTGTCGAGCTGGCGAAGCAGGCCGCGCAGGGCGCGCTGTCCCCGGCGCTCGCGCAGACCTACGGCGCGGTGCGGGCCGCCGCCCCGTCGGCCAAGGTCGTCATCGTCGGCTACCCGCGGCTCTACAAGATCGGCGGTTCCTGCGGAATCCTCGGTCTCAGCGACGCCGAGCGTTCGGCCATGAATTCAGCGGCCGACGTACTGAACGACATTATGGCGAGCCGTGCGGCCGAGGCCGGATTCACCTTCCTCGACCCGCGTCCCGCATTTGACCCGCACGCCCTCTGCTCGGGTGGTTCGGAATGGGTCACGAGTCTGGAGTGGGACAAGATCAACGAGTCCTACCACCCGAATGTCGAAGGGCACAGGGACGGATATCTGGCAGCCCTGAACGCCATTACGGGCTGACTGAAATCAAATTGATCGAGAACGGCTGAGAAACGGTGGGGGCATTCCGCGACCGAGCGGAATGCCCCCGCTGCTTCTCAGGGGGCACCGCACCTCATGGCGTCACCGGCACCGGCGGCTCGTCACCCACCAGCATCTGGGAGGCGGCCAGTTCGCGGTACAGCACATCGGCCTCGACCAGTTCCTGATGGGTCCCGGTGCCGCGGACCCGGCCGTGTTCCAGCACCACGATCTGATCCGCGCCCGTCACCGTGGAGAGCCGGTGCGCGATCAGCAGCACGGTGCAGCGCCGCGCCGCCTGCTCGACCGCCTCGCGCAGCGCCCGCTCGTTGTTCGCGTCGAGCTGCGCCGTCGCCTCGTCGAGCAGCAGCACCTCGGGACCGCGCAGCAGAGCGCGCGCGATGGCCAGCCGCTGCCGCTCGCCGCCCGACAGCGCGACGCCCCGGCTGCCGACCTCCGTCCGCAGCCCGTCGGGAAGCCGCTCGATCAGCGCGTCGAGCCGGGTCAGCCGCAGCACTTCCGCGATCTCCTCGTCCGTCACGCCGGAGGCCGCGTAGGTGAGGTTGTCCTCGATCGTGCCCGCCATGACGGGCGACTCCTGCTCGACATAGGCGATCCGGCGGCGCACCTCGGCGCGCGGCAGCGTGGCGATGTCCACCCCGCCGATCAGGATCCGGCCGGCCGCCGGCTCGTAGAACCGCTGGAGCAGGGCGAACATGGTGGTCTTTCCCGCACCCGAGAGCCCCACCAGCGCGCTCTGGGTACCGCCGCGCACCGTGAACGAGATCCCGCGCAGCGCGGGGGAGCGGTCCGGGTAGGAGAAGTGGACACCCCGGAACTCGACGGGCGGCGCGTCCTCGCCGTCCCAACGGCCCGCGCGCGCGGCCCCGTCGGTGCCCGTCCCGTCGGTGCCCGTCCCGTCCGTGCCCGCCCCTTCGGTGCCCGCGCCGTCCACGTCGTCCTCGATCGGCATCCTCCCCACCTGCTCGATACGGCCCACGGCGCCGAGCCCCTGCTGAAGCATCCCCAGGCCCGCGACCAGCGAGCCGATCGGGCTCGCCAGATAGAACACGTACAGCAGGAACGCGATCAGCGCCGACGCCTCCAGACTCCCCGAGGCGACCAGCGCGCCGCCCACCCCGAGCACGGCGAGGAACGCCGCCTGGATGGAGACGCCGGACAGCACCTTCACCATCGCCACGTACCGCGCGCCGACCAGACCCGCGCGGTACGCGCCGTCGACGGCCTCTCCCGCGAACGCCGTCTCCCTGCCCTCCGCGCCGTTGGCCTTCACGGTCCTGGCCGCGCCCAGCGCCCGGTCCAGCGCCGCGCCGACCGCGCCGATCGACTCCTGCGAGCGGGCGACCGCCTCCCGGATACGGGGCAGGATCAGCACCATCACCAGCGTGACACCGAGCAGCACCGCCACCGTCACCCCGAGCAGGCCCACATGGACCAGACCCATCAGGACGACCGCGCCCAGGATGCTGAGCACCCCGTTGGCGACCATCACCAGACCCTCGGTCGCGGCGTTCTGCACCAGGGTGCTGTCGGAGGTGACACGCGAGATGAGATCGCCCGGCGCGCGCCGGTCGAGTTCGGGCACCCGCAGCCGGATCAGCCGGAACACCAGATCCCGGCGGATCTGCCGCACCACCCGCTCGGACGTGCGCTGTTGCCACCAGGACTGGAGCCCGGTGAGCACCGCCCCCAGGACGACCAGGGCCGCCAGGAGCAGTACGGGTCCCATCACCCCGGTGCCGTCGCCGAGTCCGTCCAGGACGTGCTGCGCCACCAGCGGCTGTACGAGACCGGCCCCGCTCGCCGCGAGGAGGAGCAGCAGGGTGGCGCACAGGACGAGGCGGTGCGGCCTGGCGTAACCGAGCAGGACGCGCAACGGAGCCGTACCTGACGGTTCGTCGATCACGCCGGCGTCTTGGGCGGGTTCGGTGCGGGGGGCGGACGGGGCGGTGGCCGAAGTCATGGGGGGTCCCGTGGTAGCGGTCGGGGAGGTCAGTGGGGGAGGAGCCGGACGGGGGCGTGCCGCGCCGCGATCCGTTCGAGATGGTCGGCGGCGGCGGACCGGCCGCCCGCCGCGCGCAGCGACCGGCCGATGGACTCGGCGGCGGCCCGGTGACCGCCGGCGTCGTCCAGCACGGTGCCGATCGCGGCGCCGAGGCGCGCGGCGTCCACCCGGCGGAAGCGGACCCGCACACCGGCGCCCGCGTCGACCACCTGGCCCGCGACGATGGGCTGGTCGTCCCGGATCGGGGCGAGCACCAGCGGCAGTCCGTGCCACAGCGTCTCGCACACGGTGTTGTGCCCGGCGTGGCAGACGACCGCGTCGGCCCGTGCCAGCAGGTCGAGTTGGGGCACGTGCTGACGCACGATCACCCCGGGCGGTACGGCTCCGAGGGTGCCGCCGGGATCGACCACGACCCCCTGCACCCGGTCGCCGAGCGCGTCCAGCGCGGTCACCGCCTCGGTGAGGAAGCGGCCTCCGGCATCCGCGTTGGCCGTGCCGAGCGAGACGAGAACGAGCCGGCGCGAAGGGTCGAGAAGCTCCCACGGGAAGTCCGAACCCCCGGCGCGCGGCGCGACGGCGGGACCTACGAGATGGATCTCCGCGTCCGGCAGCGGCGCGTCCCCGACCAGCTCGCGCCCGGTGAAGGCGATCACGCCGTGCGGCGAGAAACGCGGATCGCCGGACGCGGCCGGATCACCGATCCGGGCGCGCAGGGCGCCGAGCAGTCCGGCCAGCCAGGCACCCACCTTCGGCAACTCCGCGAGCGGGTCGACGAGTTCGGCCGACGTACTCGCGGAGGTGACATGCGTGATCCCGCGCCGCTCGGCGACCAGCGCGCCCGCGACGGCGTGCTGGTCGCTGAACACGGCGTCGGGACGGAACGCGTCGATCGCCGCGTCGACGCCCGGCGCCATCAGATCGGCGAGCGGGACGAAGAACTTCTCCCACAGATGCTGGAAGGCGGCCGGTCCCGCGAGGCCAGGCGGGCGGCTCAGCCCGCCGTCCGGCATCGCGCACTCGTAGACCTGGGCGCCGGAGCCCGCGAGCGCGCGGATCTGGTCGCCGTACCCGGCCCACGCCACCTGGTGCCCCCGGCCCAGGAGTTCGCCGGCGACGGCGGCCAGCGGGTTGGTGTGACCGACCAGTGGGGGGACGACGAACAGGAACCGTGTCACCGCACCGCCTCGGCCAGGGTGTGTTCCCGTACCCAGCGCAGGATCAGGTCCTGGGTCTCCTCGGTGCGCTCGACCAGCACCGAGTGGCCCTGCTCGGTGAGGACCACGGTGCGGCACGACATCAACTTGGCCTCCAGCTCCGGTACTTGGGCGCTGAGCCCGGACTCGTCGCCGAAGATCGCGAGCACCGGGCAGCCGTCGAGCGCGTCGAGACCGTCGTCGATGACACGCCCCGCCGGGACCTCCTCGGCCAGGGTGGTGGTGGCCAGGATGCGGCTGGCCCCCCGGGAGAGCCGGGCGGTGTGCGCGCCGTGGTTCGCCGAGATCCAGCCGATGACCTCCTCGCGCGCGAGCTGGGTCTTGGCGTCGGTGAGTCCGTCGGCCATGTGCCGGGTCCACTCCGCCACCGGCGGCTCGGACTCGATCATGGTGACGGTGGCCACCCGGTCGGGGTGCCAGGCGGCGAACGCCGTCGCGATCGTGCCGCCGAAGGAGTTGCCGACGACATGGACCCGGCGTGTCTCGCCGAGCGCGTCGAGCACGCCGACGAGATCCCCGACGAACGATTCGAGGCGGTATCCCGTGGCCGGCCGGTCGCTGCGGCCGTGGCCCCGCAGGTCGTACATGATCACGTCGATGCCCGCCGCCGCGAACGCCGGGCCGAGCGTGAAGTAGTAGCTGGCCAGGCTGTCCGTGAGCAGACCGTGGACGAACACCACGACCGGTGTCTCGCCGCCGTCCGCCGGCGGGTTCGCGGCGGGCAGCCGCTGGACGTGGGTGGTGATCTCGCCCGTACGTATCTTCGCCATCGGATCAGACCTGCCCGGCGGTGTGCAGGGAAGCGGCGACATAGTCGACCAGCTCACCGACCGTGAGCGCGATGATCTCGTCCAGTTCGAGATCGGCGATGAACAGGGCGAGGTTGACCTGCTCGCCGTAGTGCTCGCGCAGCGAACCGGCCAGCGTCACCAGGTCGATGCTCTCCAGTTCGAGATCGTCGTGGAAGGTGGTCGCGCGGGTGATCTCCGCGTCGTCCAGCCCGTCCTCCTCCAGCATGGTCCGCAGCATCGCGGTGATGTCGCTCTCCACGGCAGCCGCCACGGTCGCGTCGATTTCGGTGGTCATGCCGAATCTCCTGTCAGCTCTGTCCGGCCCGGCCGGTCAGTCGTGTTCGTCTTCTCCGGCCGGTCCGTCCGGTCGTTGTCTTCCGTCGTCGTCCAGGCGACGACATACCGCCGCTCCGGCAGCCCCGGCGGATTGGCGGTCTCCTGAAGGCGCACCTCGTAGAGGCGCCCCCCGGTCACCACGCGTGCGCGGTTCGCGTCGGCGGCGACCACGCGGTACTCCGCCGGACGGCCGCGCAGCCCGGTGCCGCGCGCCTTCGCGACGGCCTCCTTGGCGGTCCAGAAGCGGGTGAACCACAGGGCGCCGCTGCCCGGCGACCGCGCCACCAGACCGTCGAGCAGGGTGAGTTCGGCCGTGTCGCACGAGGTCTCGACCGTGCCGCGCGGCCGTTCGGTGATCTCCTCGATGTCGATCCCGCAGGTCCCCCGGGCGGCGACGGCCACCCCCGTCTCACGGCGGTGCGCGATCGAGACCGTCAGCTCACCCAGCGCCCTCCCGTGCACGCCCTCGGCCCACGGGCGCCCCGACGCGTCGTTGCGTACGGAGATCTCGGCCGGGTACAGCTCGCCCGCGCCTTCCCGCCACAGCAGTCGGCGCACGGCGTCCTTGGCCGCGATCCGTCCCAGCAGCCACTGGCGTCTGCGCACCGGCGGCAGCGTCTCATACCGGGCCCGCTCCTCGCCGCCCAGCATGTTGCGCATGATCAGCTCACGCGTCGCCAGGTCGGGCCAGCGCTCGTGGACGAGTCCCCAGCCGCCCGGCCGCGCCTCGGACAGGGTGTTCTCACCCGGGAAGCGGTCCACGGCGCGGATGTTGGCGTCGGTGTCGAAACGCCGGTCCTGCCAGCCGGTGAACTCCGCCCAGACCTGACCGTCCGCCCCGATCAGCTGCATGTCGGCCGTCAGGGTGAGGTCGGTGACCTCGGTGATCCGGATCAGACAGGTCAGCCGTTCGCCGGGCCGTGGGTGCGGCCCGTGGAAGCGGATGTGCTCCATGCGTACCGGGAACACGGTGGTCCGCTCGGTGAGCGTGGCCATGATCCAGTAGCCGAGCAGCTGACCGACGTTGTCGAGCAGCGCGCCGGGTGCCTCGGGCGTGGTCAGAACGCCGCGTACCCAACGGTCGCCGATGGCGCTCAGCTCGCTCACGCCCTGGAAGCGCGGCCCGTGGAACATCCACCGCTCGTCGTACAGCTGCTCGGCCCGCAGGCCGGGGACCCGTTCGGCGGCGGAGTCGACCGGCCACGCGGCGGGCGGCGCCGGATGGACGGCGGCGAGTTCGACCACGGCGCGGGAGTATCCGGTGAGGCTCACCTCGACCCGGTCGGCCGCCAACTTCCGTACCTCCACGGGCACATCGACGGCGGGCATCGCCTCGATCCACTTCAGCAGGCGTACGTCGTGGACCGCGACCGCCCGGGTGCCGGGCACCGCACGTTCGGCGATCTCCATGAGATGGCCGATGACGGTGGTGGCCGGGACGATCGGCCAGCGGTCGGCCTCGTCGGGCCAGCCGGGGCGCTGCCGGAAGAAGCAGTGGTCGAGGAGGTACGGCATCCGGGCGACGTCCACGCGCAGCGCGGCCGGGACGGTCGGCTCCGGTGGGGGCGGCGGGGGTACGGCCGGTGCCCGGTACGTGGCGCGGGCCGCGATCAGCTCGTCCGCGACCGCGGCCGTGTCACTGATCAGCGCCGACAGTTCGGCGGCGATCGGGAACCCGGCACCGGACCGGCCGAGCGCGTCCAGCCGGTCGAGGGCGTTGCCGTCGCCGAGGGGGCGGGCGGCCGGCGGGTGGCCGATGCTGTCGGCGAGGAGTTTCTTGGCCCCCTCGGGCAGGGACACCAGCGCCCCGCCGAGGTCGAGCCGTACGCCGGGCCGGACGCGACCCGCGCTCGCGCGCGTTTCCGTGGCGGTGGCCGTTCCTGTGGCGGTGGCCGTTCCCGTGGCGGCGGCCGTTCCTTCGACGGTGGCCCCTCCCGCACCGGTGGGCGTGGATCCGAGCAGCGGACCGACGTCCGGTGTCGCGCCCTCCACCCACAGCGCGGTCACGACCCGGCGCAACTGCGCCAGGGAGTCCCGCGCGGTCGAGTGCGCCGAGACGACCAGCCGGTCCTCGCCCGCCAGGGTGTCGTCGATCAGCGAACCGAGCTGACCCGCGCCGAGCTGGATGAACGCCCGGTGCCCCGCCCCGTGCATCGCGGTGATCAACTGCCGGAACCGCACCGGTTCGAGCAGATGCCGGACGAACAGCTCCCGTACGGCGGCCGGGTCGTGGGGATAGCGAGCGGCGGTCGTCGCCGACCAGACCGGCGTGGACTGCGGATGCAGCGTGTACGTCTCGGCCGCCCGCCTGATCGGATCGAGATACGGGGCGAGCATCGGGGTGTGGAAGCCGGAGCGGAACGGCAGGACCTGCCCGATCACGCCCTGCGTCCTGAACCGGTGGACGAGTTCGCCGACCGCGTCCTGCGCACCGCAGATCATCGACTGGTTCGGCGCGTTGTCGTGCGACAGCACCACATCGTCCCGGCCCGCCAGTTCGGCGAGCACCCGCTCGGCGGGCATGCCGAGCACGGCGAACGCCAGACCGGGCACCCGCAGCGCGTCCGGGTCGAAGCCCGCGAGGAAGGTGTCGACCTCGTCGGCGGCGTGGATCCCGCCGCAGGCCATGGCCGTCCACTCGCCGACGCTGTGCCCCGCGACCGCGTCCGGCACCACGGACAGCTTGCGCAGCGCCGTGTCGAGGAGCCGCCCGAGCTGGAAGACCGCGGCGCCGTGCCGCCCCACGTCACCGACCCGCGCGTCGTGCCCCGGCGTCCATGCCAGCCCGAACCGCTCGGCCAGCGAGTCGACCTGGGCCTCGAACTCGGCTTCGAGTCCGGGGAAGACGAACACGGTCGTGCCGCCGCCGGGGCCGAGCAGCGGACGCGGGCTGAACCACACGTCGCTGCGTCCGCGCCAGGCCGCGCCCTTCGTGACCGCCTTCCTGGCCAGCTTCAGCCGGCGCGCCGTCGGGTCGACGATGCCGAGCCTGACGGGGCCGGCGGCGGGCGCGCGCTCGTCGAGACCGGCGGCCAGCACGGTCCGGTCGTCGGCGTCCAGCAGCGCGGCGAGCGTGTCGTGATCGGGCGCGGCGAGCCGCAGCACCCGCTCAGGCTCGACGACGGACGCGGACGCGGTCGCCGTCGTGGTCGCAGTTGCCGTCGCGGTCGTGGTCGCCGTTGCCGTCGCGGTCGCGGTCGCCGGGACCGTCCCCCGCGCCGCCGTACGCCCGCCGGTGACCGCCGCCTGCTCCAGCACCACATGGGCGTTGATGCCACCGAAACCGAACGCGTTGACACCCGCCCGCCTCGGCGCGCCCGTCGCCGGACTCTCCCACGGCGCGGACCGCGCCAGCGGGGTGAATCTGGTCGCCTCCATGGCCGGGTGCGGGTCCTCGCAGTGCAGCGTCGGCGGCAGCACCCCGTGATGGAGCGCGAGCGCCGCCTTGATCAGTCCCGCGATACCGGCCGCCGGCATCGTATGACCGATCATCGACTTCACCGACCCGATCGCGGCACGCGCGCCCGCGGCCGGGCCGAACACCTCGGCCAGCGTGGTCAGTTCGGCCCGGTCACCGGCCGGCGTCGCCGTACCGTGCGCCTCCAGCAGACCGATGGAGTCGGCCGCGCGCGGATCGAGGCCCGCGGCGTCCCACGCCTGCCGCACGGCACGGACCTGCCCGCCCGGATCGGGGTTGAACAGCGAGGCCGACCGCCCGTCGCTCGCCACACCGGTGCCCGAGACGACCGCGTACACCCGGTCGCCGTCGCGCTCCGCGTCCGCGAGCCGCTTCAGCACCACGATGCCGGTGCCCTCGCCGATGAGCACACCGTCCGCGCCCTGGTGCAGCGGCCGGATCCGCTCACTCGGCGACAGCGCGCCGAGCTGGTTGAACACACTCCACAGCGTGATGTCGTGACAGTGGTGCACCCCGCCCGCGAGCATCACGTCGCAGCGCCCGCTGTCCAGTTCACGTACGGCGTGGTCGACCGCCACCAGCGACGAGGCGCACGCGGCGTCGACCGTGTACGCCGGACCGCGCAGGTCCAGCCGGTTGGCGACCCGTGACGCGGCCAGGTTCGGCACCAGCCCGATCGCCGACTCCGGCTGCTCGGGGCCGAGTTGACCGGCGAACGCGGACCGGACCTCCTCCAGCCGGTCGTCGCCCAGCTCGGGCGCCAGTTCGCGCAGGGTGCGCACCAACTGGTTGGCCGTACGCACCCGTTGGTCCAGCCTGACCAGACCCGGCGTCAGATAACCGCCCCGGCCCAGCACGATGCCCGCCCGCTGGCGGTCCGCCGGCAGCACCGGCTCCCCACCGGCGTCGGTGATCGACCGGTGCGCCACGTCCAGCGCGATCAGCTGGTCCGGCTCCGTACCCGCGACGGAGGTCGGCATGATGCCGAACCGTGTCACGTCGAACTCGGCGCTCTCGTCGACGAATCCGCCCCGGCGGCAGTACACCCGGTCGCTGCGCGGGGGACCGCCGGGCGCGTAGAACTCCTCGTCCCAGCGGCCCGCCGGTACCTCGGTGATCGAGTCGACACCGTTGACGATGTTGTGCCAGTAACTCTCCAGATCGTTGGCGCCCGGGAAGTACACGGCCATGCCGACCACGGCGACCGGTGTGCGGGAATCCACCGAGGTCACCAGCCCGACGCGGTGTAGACGGCCGCGTGCACCGCGGGCGCGCCCCAGGCGAGTTCACGCAGCAGGCTCAGCGGACCCTCCTCGGGGTCGATGAGCTTGATGCCCCGTGCGGCGTAGGTACGCATCAGCGCGGGGGTGACCATGCCGCCGTTGGTCTCGGCGGCGGCCCACGGACCCCAGTGCACGGTCAGCCCGCGCCGCTCGTCCGTCGACCAGCGACGGCCCAGCTCCTCCAGCGCGTCGTTGGCCGCCGCGTAGTCGGACTGGCCCCGGTTGCCGAGCGCGGCGGCGATGCTGCCGAACAGCACCGCGAACCGAGGACCGCGAGGCAGCACGTCCACCGCGTCGAGCACGGCGCGCGCGCCGTCCACCTTGGTGGAGAACACCCGGCCGAAGGACTCCGCGGTCTTCTCGGCCAGCAGTTTGTCCTCGATGACCCCGGCCGCGTAGACGACACCGTCGAGCCTGCCGTGCTCGGCGTAGATGTCCTTCACCGTGGCCCGTACGACCTCCGTGTCGAGCACGTCCACGCAGTGGTACCGGACCTCGCTCCCGAGCGCCCGCAGCGCCTCGACGGTGGCCCGTACCTCGCGCTCCGCGAGCACCGCCCCGACCAGGCGCTCCACCTCGGCGGGGGAGGTCAGACCGGTGGCCAGGAAGGCGGACCGCAGCGCGGCGCGGTCGGCGGCGCCGGCCGTGGCCGGGTCCTCCGACGGGGCGGGCACCGGGGTCCTGCCCATGAGTTCGATGCGGCACCCGCTCGCCGAGGCGATCGTGCGGGCGAAGCGGGCGGTGATCCCGCGCGCGCCGCCGACCAGCAGGACGACCGACTCGCGGTCGAGCCCCGCCGCCTCGGCCTCCGACCGGCCCTCGCCGGCGGGGCCGGCCCCGGTCGCGGCGAGCGCGCCGAGGTCGGTGGGGGTCAGCCGCAGCGCGCGCCGCTTCCCGCCGTCGGTGAGGACGACCGGTTCCTTCTCGGTGGCGGCGAGTTCGGTGACGAGCGCGTCCGCCACCGCGTCGGCGGTCGCGTCGGCCGCGACCTCCACCAGGGTCGCCTTCATGTCCGGGTACTCGCGGGCGACGCTGCGGAAGAAGCCGCGCAGTCCGCTGGCCGCGCCCTCGGTCCTGCGCTCGACGGCCACGACCGTGCCGGGTGCGCCCGCGAGCGCCGCCTGGAACAGGGGGAGGGCCTCGGGGAGCGGCGGCTGGTCCGCGTCGAGCGTGTCCAGGAGCACGACGGCGTCGGCGGTGGCCGTCGGCAGTTCACCGGCCGGTACGAGGACGGGCGAGGCACCGGCCGCGCGCAGCCGGTCGGCCAGGACGGGGGCCAACTCGCCGCCGCCGAGCAGCAGTACGGCGGCTCCGGCCGGGAGCGTACCGGTCACCTCGGCCAGCGGCTCCTCGGTGAACTCAAGGCGCTGCGGGGGCACGATCTCCGCCTCGGCGGGGCCCTCGGCCGGCGTGCCGCCGTCCGCCGCAGCCGTCTCCGCCTCCGTCTGCGTCTGCGGCGCGGTGTCACCAGTGCCGGTGAGGCGCTCGACGAGGAGTCCGGTGATGCCGGCGGCGGTGCGCGCCGTGCTCAGACCGTCCAGCTCGCCACTCGCGTCGAGGGGCAGACCGAGGCGTACGGCGAGTTCGCCGGCTATCTCGGCGCGCTTGATGGAGTCGACGCTGAGGTCGGCCTCCAGATCCAGCTCCGGCTCGATCATCTCGACCGGGTAGCCGGTGCGGTCCGCCACCACGGACAGGACGGCGGTGAGCACCGACTCCGGATCCGTCGGCGACGACGGGGCCCCGGCCTCCGTGACGGCCGTGGCGCCCGCCGCCGCGGTGGGGGACGCGGCGGCGGGCAGTGCGAGGACCGACGGCGCGGTCGGCGCCGTCGGTGCGGCGGCCGTGGCGACGGCGGCCGGCTGCCAGGCGACGGGAGCGGGCGCCTGGACGGTGGCCCCTGCCCCCGGTCCGCCGAGGTAGGTCATCAGGACGTCGCGCTGGGCGGCGACCAGATCGCGGCTGGTGCGCAGGAACTCGGCGACGAGCGCGTCCGGCGCGCTGTGGGGAGAGTGGGGGGACTGGTTCTCCGGCACGATCAGCTCCGTAACGGGTCGGGCGGGGTGCAGGGCGGTGGGGGGAATGGTGCCGTCGGCGAGCCGGACGAGCTGGCCGTCCACGGTCCAGCCGGGGCTCCGCTCGGCGACAGCGGTCTCCGGGTCGACGGCGTCCCGGCCCCGGAAGAGGCGGCCGGTGCGGACGTCCGCACCGTCGACGGCGAGCCGGGCCAGCGCGGTGAGGAATCCGGTGAGCCCGCCGGGCCGCCCGCCGTCGAGCGGAATCGTGCGGTGGGGGCGGTCCCCGAGGACGGCCGAGACCAGTCGGCTGAGCACCCGGCCGGGTCCGACCTCGGCGAACACCCGGGCACCGGCGGCGTACATGGACTCGATCTGCTCGGCGAACCGGACCGGTGCGCCGATCTGGGCGGCGAGCCCCGCCCGTACCCCGGCGGGGTCCGCCGGATAGGGCTCGGCCGTGCGGTTGGCCCACACGTCGAACGCGGGCGGATACACGGTCAGCCCGTCGAGCCGGTCGGCGAAGGCCTCACCCGCGCCCGCCAGCAGCGGACTGTGGAACGCGCAGGCCACATTGAGCGGTTTGACCTGGTGGCCCGCGTCCCGCAGGCGTGCGACCGCCGCCGCGACCTGGTCGGTCGGGCCCGAGATGACGGTCTGCGTGGGCGAGTTACGGTTCGCGGCCACGACCTCCCCGCCCAGGCCGGCCAGTCGCAGTACCTCGTCCACCTGCTCGGGCGACGCGGTGACGGCGGCCATGGTGCCGGGGTCGCCGCCCGCCGTCCGGGACAGGATCGCCTCGGCGCGGTCGGCGCTGGCCGTGATGACGTCCTGCGGGGAGAGCGCCCCGGCCACACCGAGCGCGACCAGTTCGCCGTAGCTGTGCCCCGCCGCCATGTCCGGGCGTACGCCGACGGAGGCGAGGAGTTCGGCGGCGGCGAGTTCGACCACGCCGAGCGCGGGCTGGGCGACGGCCGTGTCGGTGATACGGGCCAGCTGCCCGGCCTTGCCCTCCTCGCCGAAGGCGGTCGGCGGGTGGAGGATGTCGGCCCAGCGCGCGCCGAGTTGCAGATAGCGCTGCAACTCGGGGAAGGCGACGAAGAGTTCGGCGAGCATGCCGGGACGCTGGCTGCCCTGTCCGGGGAAGAGGAACGCGAGTTTCCCGCCGGCGACGCCGTTGCCGTTGCCCGCGTCGGCACGGGAGCCGGCGCCGGAGTCGGTGTCGGCCGTGTGGATCCCCGCGTCCGGCGCGTGCTCACCCTCCGCCGCGCGCCGCAGCAGCTCCGGCAGCTCGTCGAGGCTGTTCGCCACCACGGCGATCCACACCCGCTCACCGCGGACCGCGGCGCGGTCGGAGCGCCGTGCCGCACTGCGCGCGTAATCGCGAAGTCGCCACCGGCCACCCTTGCTCAACAGGTCCTGGAGGGCGCGCACCGAGCGCCTGGCCGCCTCGGCGTCCTGCCCCCGGAACATGAAGAGTTCGGCCGGCCAGGCATCGAGGGAATGCGCAGGTGGCGCCTGGGTGTACGCGCGTAGAACAGCGTGGAAGTTGGTGCCGCCGAATCCGAAGGCGCTCACTCCCGCGACACGCTCCGCCGGTTCCGCCGCCCACGGCGTCGCCGTCGTGTGGAACACGAACGGGCTGTCCGCCTCCTTCCAGGCGGCGTTGGGCTCCTTGAGATGCAGGGTCGGCGGCTTCACACCGTGGTACAGCGCCAGCGTGACCTTGATCAGTCCGGCCAGTCCCGCCGCGCACTTGGTGTGCCCGATCTGGGACTTGACGGAGCCGACGGCACAACTGGCCACCTCGGCACCGGCCTCGGTGAACACCTCGGTCAGCGTGCCGAGTTCGGTGCGGTCCCCGACGACGGTGCCGGTGCCGTGCGCCTCGACCAGTCCCACATCGGCGGGCGAGACACCGGCGTTGCGGTAGGCGCGGGTGAGGGCGGCGTGCTGTCCCTCCGGGCGCGGCGCGGTCAGACCGAGCGCGCGCCCGTCACTCGCGCTGCCCACGCCGTCGATCACGGCGTACACCCGGTCGCCGTCGCGCTCCGCGTCCGCGAGGCGCTTGAGGACCACGCAGGCGACACCCTCGCCGAGGGCGATGCCGTCGGCGGCGGCGTCGAAGGTGGCCGAGCGGCCGGTGGGGGAGAGCGCGTGCACGGACGAGAACAGCAGATAGTCGTTGATGCCGTTGTGCAGGTCCGCGCCGCCGCACAGCACCATGTCGCTGGTGCCGGAGACCAGTTCCTTGCAGGCGACGTCCACGGCGGTGAGCGAGGAGGCACACGCCGCGTCGACGGTGTAGTTGGCGCCGCCGAGGTCGAGCCGGTTGGCGACCCGTCCCGCGATGACGTTGGCGAGCATCCCCGGGAAGGAGTCCTCGGTGAGCCGTGGCAGTTGCTCGTCGAGCGCGGGCGGGATCGTGCCGATGTAGCCGGGCAGTACCGTACGCAGCGTCGTCGCGTTCGACAGGTCACTGCCCGCCTCGGCGCCGAACACCACCGACGTACGGGCGTGGTCGGTGCCCTTCGCGTCGTACCCCGCGTCGGCGAGCGCGCGCCGCGCCGCCTCCAGCGCGAGGAGCTGTACGGGTTCCACGGCGGCGAGCGAGGCCGGCGGAATGCCGTAGCGCAGCGGGTCGAACGGGATCTCGGGCAGGAAGCCGCCCCAGCGGGACGGGGTGCGTTCGCCGTCGCCGTCGGGCGCGTAGTACCGCTCCTGGTCCCACCGCTGGGCGGGGACCTCGGTGACACAGTCCTTGCCCGCGAGGATGTTGGCCCAGAAGTCGGCCAGGTCGGGGGCGCCGGGGAACATGCCGGCCATGCCGACCACGGCGACGCGCAGCGGCTCGGGTGCGGGCCGCTCGTCCGCCCGGCCGATGCCGAGCGGGTCGCGCAGTTCGCCGGACCTGGCGCGCAGCCGGCCGGCCGCGCCCTCGGTCACGGCGTCGTGCAGCGCGGCGACGGTGGTGACGGCCTCGCGGAGCACCACGACCTCACCGGCCATGAACATGCCCTCGTCGCCCTGCCGGGCCTCGTCGACGGCGAGCAGATCGTCCCCGACGCGCTCGATGCCCTTGCTGGCGAGCCGCAGCCGGCCGACGTTGAAGCGCTCCAGGCGCTCCCAGATCTCCCGGTCGGGCACGCCCTGTTCGCGCAGTTCGTCCTTGAGCGCCGCGAAGTCCTCGCTGATGGCGCTGCGCGCGCAGCGGGTGGCGTGACCGGGCGCCGTCTCCAGCAGATCGGTCCGCTCCGCGTCGAGGATGCGGCGCTGGAACAGCGGCTGGATGGCGCCGCCGCCCACCGCCTCCTCGGTGAACAGATAGGCGGTGCCCATCAGCACACCGAACGCGACACCGGCGCGGGTCAGCGGGGCGGCGAGCGCGGCGGCCATCGCGGCCGACCGCTCGTCATGAATGCCGCCGGCGAACAGGACGGTCAGCTCGGCGGCCGTCCCCTCGTCCGCCCCGGCGAGGAAGTCGAGCAGGACCTCGGTCTGCGCCTCCCAGAGCGGGAAGCTGTTGCGCGGTCCGACATGGCCGCCGCACTCGGCGCCCTCGAAGATGAACCGGCGCGCGCCCGCCGCCAGGAACTGGCGCAGCAGTCCGGGCGAGGGCACATGCAGGAAGGTGGTGATGCCCTCCGCCTCCAGCGCCGCCGCCTGGGCGGGCCGGCCGCCCGCGATGATCGCGTGCGTGGGCCTCACCTCGCGTACGACGTCGAGCTGGGCGGCCTTGATGTCCTCGTCGGCGAAACCGAGCACCCCTACGCCCCATGCGGAGTCGCCCAGCGCGTCGCGGGTGCTTTCCAGCATCGAGCGGGTCCGCTCGGCGTTCGCCAGGGCGAGCGCGAGGAACGGCAGTCCGCCCTCGGCCGCCACCGACGCGGCGAACGCGGGCTCGTCGCTGACGCGGGTCATCGGCCCCTGCGCGACGGGCAGTCGGGTGCCGAGCGCGCGGGCACCGGCCGAACCGGCGGCCAGCGCGGCGGCGGGGGCGTCGTCGGCGAACGCGTCGGCCATGGCGGCGCCGATGCCCCGTACGGCCTCGGCCACCGTGGTCCAGCGCTCGGCGAACGAGGCGGCCAGGAAGGCGTCCTGGCCGAGGGGGACGAACTGCGTACGGAGATCGTCCGAACCGATCCTGGCGATGAACTCGGCTTTGTCCGCAGGGAGTTCGGGAGCGCCGGGGCCACGGCGGCGCAGCACGCGCACCCCGTGGTGCAGTACGGTCTCCGACCCGTCGAGCCCGGCCAGCACCTCGGTGAGTTCGGTCGGCAGTCCCGCCTCGTCGAACAGCGCGAGCTGGGTGTCGAGTACGACTCCGGCCGCGCCACCGGCGACGGTGGCGGCGGCGCTGTGCGGTCCGATGCCGCCGCAGGCCCAGGCGGGGAGGTCCAGGGCGGGTTCGGCGAGGACCTGCTGGAGCAGGACGAAGGTGCTCAGCTCACCCGCGCGTCCGCCGCTCTCCGAGCCGCGCACGATCAGTCCGGCGGCGCCGGCCTCGGCGGCGCTCAACGCCTCGGCGAGGCTGGTGACTTCGACCAGGACGCGGCGGCCGGCGAATTCGGCGGGTGACCGCGCGGGGTCGGCGAGCAGCACCGTGTCCACGAGTTCGGGCAGCTCGCCGGCGGTGGCCGAACAGCCTTCACGTATCCGGACGCCGAACGGCACCGACGACCAGCGACAGGTGCGGTCGAGCAGATCGGCCGCCTCCCGGGGGTCACCGGTGGGCAGTTCGAGGACACCGACCGCGCCGGTGGCGGCGGCTGTGGCGGTCAGACGTGGGGACGGCCGGTGCAGAGGGTTGATCACGATGACCGAATGCGGCAGGGAAAAGTCGTTGGACCAGGAAGGTCCCGGAGTCCGCATGAACTCTCCAGATACGTGGGGCAGTTGTGGGGATTGGCAGTTAAGTGGCCGCGCTTCCTCAGAGTCAACCGATCACAGAGAGTCGCCAGGGCGATTCTTCGAACTGATGTGCGACTTTCAAGTGATGCGGATTCCGGCAGACGGGAGGTTAGGGGACGTTTTTCATGTGCGTCATCCGTGGATCATGTCGTTGATATCGACGTGACATGCGCACGGAACGTTCGACGCCCTTGAGCCTCTGACGCTGTGCCTCAGATCACAATAACTTTCTCGATAGGTGTCCGGTTCCGGCCTTATGGCTACGCAGAGTGAGATGGGTCCGGCGGGTGGTCCTGCCGACCCTCAAGGACGAGTTTCGGCAGTTCAGCGGCGTGAAATGGCCATCCGCAGCGCTTTTGGAAACCGTCTTTCGCAGCGTTTCAACGCTCAATGTCCACGGAAAGACGAAAGATTGGCGACGGAGCGCAGCCGAGAACCGGGCTCCGGACCGCCGCGAAGAAGTGCCTCCGTGGACCTCACATTCCGTCGCTCCCGCGCGTCTACCCACTGAACAGGAACGTCGCAGAGAAGGAGGCCGGAGCCATGACCGACATCGGACAGCCCGTGCGGACGCAGAAGAGGGACGAGACGGGCCCGGACACCCGCCACGCCATCGTCGAATCAACGCTCGGCGACCTCACCGTGGTGGCGTCGGGCGACGCGATCACCGGCCTGTACTTCCCGCACCACTGGTATCTGCCGTCCGCGCAGAGCATGGGCCGGCGCGTCGACGTACGGGACGACGCACTGCTCAGCCTGGCCGCGACCCAGCTCGACGAGTACCTGAACGGCGACCGGACCACGTTCGACCTGCCGACGCGGACGAACGGGGACGCCTTCCAGGAGCGGGTCTGGGCGATGCTCAGGGAGATCCCGTTCGGTGAGACCACCACCTACGGCGAACTCGCCGAGCGTCTCGGCAACAAGGCACTCGCACAGTCCGTGGGCCAGGCCGTCGGACACAACCCGCTCTCCATCATCGTGGCCTGCCACCGGGTGGTCGGCAGCAACGGGAAGCTCACCGGCTTCGCCGGCGGACTCCGGCGCAAGCAGCGCCTCCTGGAGATCGAGGAGCCCGAGACGGTGAAGGCGGCCAGGCTCTTCTGACCAGGACACACCCCACCGGGAAGAGAATGACGGCCATGAAGAAGCCCTTTGAGCGGGTGGTCGAAGAACACGCGGACACCGTGCTCCGCGTGTGCCGGGCGGGGGGGGGGGGGGGGGGGGGGGGGGGGGGGGGGGGGGGGGGGGGGGGACCGCCGGGGGGGGGGGGGGGGGGGCCGCGGCGGCGCGCGGACGAAACCACCCCCAAAACCCCCGAGCAGGGCACACCCCCCCCACACCCCCCCCCCCCCC
>NZ_JBIAHA010000027.1:0-137892 GCF_042870175.1 Streptomyces sp. NPDC006643
CCCCACCCCCCCCCCCCCCCCCCCCCCCCCCCCCCCCCCCCCCCCCCCCCCCCGGGCCCCCGCCCCCCCCCCCCCCCCCCCCCCCCCCCCCCCCGACCCTGCTTCACGTCACCAGTTGGACATTACCGGCTCAGTGGTTGTACTGGCGTCCGTCGTCGCCGTCGCCGGTCGGGGGGTTGGGCTCTCCGCCGTCGTCGTCGTCCTCGCCGCCGCCAGCCAGCGCCCATTCGATTCTTGCCCTCATGCGTAGTACCTCTCTCTACTGGAGTGGTGCCCTGCACTTGCAACCCGGCCGACCGTCGATAGCTGGCCAGGGGCCCGTCCCGGACGCGCACCTGTCCTTCTTCACGGGGTGGCAACGCGCCCGGAACGGGGTTCTCGGCCGTCCCCCGCCGAGGCGACGCGTCCTGGGAAGGGAAGTACGTCGACAGCATCGGCGGGGGACGGGGTTCAAGGGAAGCTCACAGCTGGCCGGTAGCGGCAAGGGTGAGCGTCAGACCGCACAGACCTGCGATGCCCAGCACGAGCATCGGGCCAGCCATGCGGACGACAAAACGAGTCACCATCGAATCGGCTCCATTGTTCCGCCTGCACACCTCGGGCAGGCGACGCGGTAAGTGAATTGGCATGTAAGGCAGCCCGCGAATCCACAGCACTCCGGACACCAGATTTCACGATGGCCTATGCACACTCCGCAAAGGGTCTTTCGGCGTGGTGTCGTGCACTTCACGAGCTTCACGGGTCGACCGGTCGTCTTCCCACGAGCGAGCGTCGGCGGGATCATCGGCGGTCACTCCCGCTCCGGTGCGGGTGGCTGCTGAGTTCCGAATTGCACTCCCGGACCGTCATCGAGCCGGCGCGGCCCCGCGCTTCCTCACGCTGCACAGCCAGTGCCTCACACACATCGCAGCCCTCGACGGGAACGGGCTCCAAAGCCGATGCGGTCGATCGTTCGACGGCCGTCATGAGATCAGCCGCCGCAAACCGCGCTCGACATCCTCCAACAGGGTGCGTGTGATCGGGTCGTACACCCGCGGTACGGACTCGGGCACGAGTCGCCAGAAGCCTCCGTTGTGAACGGTGGCGTCAAGCTCGGTCAGATCATCCCGAGCGCGGAACACCGTAACTGCTCGTTCCGTCATATCGCGCCCTTCCACGGGTAGTGAGCGGGGGTGTTCAGAGTGCGACAGGGACCCGCGCCTTGGGAAGCCAATCGAGTTTCAACCTGCGCGATGATAGAAGCGGCATATGCCAAGTTGGTTGACCTGCAACGACTCTGAGGGCGAAGCGTGCTTTCATCGGCATGGTCGGAGTGATCGAGTCGCCCCATAGGGCGCCGAGTTGACGGAACGGAGCGGTGCGGGTGAGCAACCCTCGAAAGGAGTTCGGCGATGCAGTGAGGGACGCCCGCGAGTTGCGCGCCGAAGGGAAGTGGACACAAGTTCAACTTGCGCGGGAAGTCCGTACATCCGCAGCCACGATTTCGCGAATCGAGCGCGGCGAGGGTCCAATTCCGGGCAACCTGCCTGCACTCTTTGACCAGATCTTCAACACCGACGGCCTGTTCAAGGACCTTTACGACAAGACGCTCGCGGACGGCTTTCCTGCATACTCCCGTCGCCGCATGGAGGTGGAACAGCTCGCCCTTTCGATCTCCGAGTGGACTCCGACCGTGATCCCTGGACTACTCCAGACACAGGCATACGCACGGGCCCTCTTCCGGGCAGGCGACTCCCGCGCCAGTGACCGCGAGATTGCGTCGAAGGTCGGGTCCAGGATGGCTCGCAAGGATGTACTGCGGGCGCCGTCGCCGCCGTACTTCTCGGCGGTCATCTGCGAGTCCGTCTTGCGTCGGGACGTGGGCGGTTCAGAGGTGATGCGGGAACAGCTCTCCGCACTGCTCACCTTCGGTTCCCAACACACCAACGTGCTTCAAGTGCTGCCGCTCTCTGCGGGAACGCACGGGCTGATGGACGGCTCAATGTCGATTTTGACCAAGCCGGACGGGGCTTCCATGGTCTACACGGAGTCGATCGGTTCGGCAGTGATCATCGACGAACCAAGCGCGGTTCAGCACCTCACGCGGGCCTACGATGTGCTTACCGCTTCGGCCCTCGCGCCCGGCGCGTCAGCGCAAATGATCGTTGGACTCATGGAGGCACTGTGAACCCGTTTCCGCAGCACGAATGGGTGAAGTCGAGCTACAGCAACCAGGACGGCGGAAACTGCGTGGAGTGGGCCCCGTCGTACGTCGCAGCCACGGGCGTTGTTCCGGTCCGCGACTCCAAGGCCGCCGCCGGCCCCGTGCTCCTGGTGACCCGTGACGCCTGGTCTTCCTTCCTGGCGTTCGCTGCGCGGTAGCGGCCCCGATGCAGACGACTGCGCCCCCGCTGGGACCACTCCAGCGGGGGCGCCTCGCATTTCCGCAGGTCACACCACGAGTGTTTTACATGCACTGCTGCACATGAGAGTCGCGACGCGTTCGTCACGCGTGACACCGAGTTCGTCGCGCAGGGCGCCGGCGAGCTGGGCCGCGCGTGCGCCGATCTCGGCGAAACTGCGGCGCTGCGGCTCACTCTCCCCGGTCCAGGTGGTGACCTGCGACTTCGCGTGGATGGTCATCCCGTGGAGCAGGATGCGGGTCACAGTCAGCGGTACGTCCTGCATGGTGCTCAGCACGGCGTCCTCCCGGTGGGCGGGCGATAAGGTCGTGCGGAGATTCTGCGCACATACCGAACGGTATGTCACTACCCAGGAGTAGAAAACACGGGGTGCGGGGGGGCACCCGGCCTTGGTTTCCGAGTGGCGGGTCATCCGAGTGGCGGGTCATCCGAGTGGCGGGTCAGCGGACGGGCACCAGCTCCGGGTCCTGGCGGAGCTTCCCGAGCGCGCGCGACACCGCGCTCTTGACCGTGCCGACGGAGACCCCGAGCACCTCGGCGGTCTGGACCTCGCTCAGATCCTCGTAATAACGCAGCACCACCATCGCCCGCTGTCTGTCGGGCAGCTTCATCACCGCGCGCCACATGGCGTCGTGGAGCACCTGCTCCTCGGCGGGGTCGGGCGCGGGAAGACCGGCCGGCTCGGGCAGCTCCTCGCAGGCGAACTCGTCGACCTTGCGCTTACGCCACTGCGAGGTACGGGTGTTGACGAGCGCCCGGCGGACATAGCCGTCGAGGGCCCGGTGGTCCTCGATCCGGTCCCAGGCGACATACGTCTTGGTGAGCGCGGTCTGGAGAAGGTCCTCGGCGTCGCTCGGATTCGCGGTGAGCGAGCGCGCGGTCCGCAGCAGCACGGGCCCCCGCGCCCGTACGTACGACGAGAAGGACTTGTAAGGCGGCGCGTGCCCATGGGGCTGCGGGTGCGGGTGCGCGAGCTGGTGCGGATGAGCATGCGTGGGTGGGTGCGAATTCGGGTGGTACGACGCATGCGTCACAGCCTTGGACGCGTTCGCGCAGAGTGGTGTGGTCATGGCTCCACGCTAGGAGCGGGCCCATCTCAAGGGATCGGCCCCAGGTCCCGAAGCTTCGTCCGCCTCAGGGAGTAGAAGTGGTGCTGGATGCACCTCCTGAAGATGGAGGAGGTGAACACCCCCGTAAGGGTACGGCCCGGGGGCGGAGGGCCGCTGTCGATCTTCGGCGCTGCGGCGCGCGGTGGCCGTGCGGCCTTGCGGGAACGACTCCATGGACATCTCCGCAGGTGGGAACGGTGCGGGCCGCGCACGCGAGGACGGGGGTGTCGGAGCCGTACATCTTGGTGAGGAGGGAAAGGGACACCACCGGCGGGTGCCGGATCGGGTTTAGGACGTCCACCCAAAGGTAGAGACGGGCGCGTCACGAAAAGAGGACGGCCTGCGCGACGGCACCGAAGTACCACCGCGCAGACCGCCGCTCACCCCTCAACCCTCAAGCAAGGCCCCCCGTCGGGCCGCGTATCACCAGAGATCGAAGAAGTTCACCGCGATGCTCTCGTTGGACTGGTCGATCACCGTGAAGCCGGAGTCGTTCACACTCGCGGTGTTGTTCTGATTCGAGGCACCCGCGCCGGTCGCGACCTGCTGAGTCGTCGTGGAGTTGCCGGAGTTGTCGTCGCCCACACCGCTGCCCACGATCGTGGCCACGCTGGCGTTCGATCCGTCGTCCGCGATGTCGTCAGCCGATGCCGAGCTGGTGAAGAGCGCCGCGGCGAGGGGCAGGGCGGCGACGGCGGCGAAGACGCGGGCGGTACGGAAGCTTGCCATGTCAGTTCCTCCAGGAACGAGATCTTCAGAACGAGAAGTACGGCTTTTGCCAAGGCGGTTGGCCGACCGCCTGGACGTTGTGCTCGACGTCGCGAACTCAGAATTGCCCACCGAATCCCCGGCGAACCAGCCCTGAGCGGGTTATTCCCTCGCAAGCGTGAGGACATGTCGATAAACCCCCTTCGCGACATCAACAGGCCAGTTCGGTAGGTATGTGCGCGTACGGAGCGCGCCACGACCCTGCTCCCACAAGAGGTGAAGCGTTTCAGCACGCTTTCGGCCAATCTTTCCCACTCCCCTTCTTCGAACAAGAGTGCGAACATAGACCCATGGCCATCACAGCCCGGCACACGACCACCCTGGCCCTCGCGTACGCCCTCTCCGCGGCGGAGAGCGGGTTCCCCGTCATTCCGCTGTCCCCCAGCAAGCTCCCCGCCCTGCGCTCGCCCCACCGGGACGAATCCGGCGCGGGCGGCGTCCATCCGTGCCGGGGCGAGTGCGGCCTCCCCGGTCACGGCGTGCACGACGCCACGACCGACCCGGCGGCCGTACGGGCACTGTTCGCCGCCGCGCCCTGGGCGACGGGGTACGGCATCGCCTGCGGACGGGCGCCTCATCAGCTGATCGGTGTCGACCTGGACGTCACGCCGACGGGACGGGCGAGGACGGGGGCGGGGGCGGGGATGGCTGCCGGGGCGGTCGGGGCGGGGATGGCTGCGGGGGCGGCCGGGGCGGGGGGCGTGGGGGCCGACCCCACGCCGGACTCGGTGGCCGCCCTCCAGCAACTCGCCTTCCAGCACCTGTTCACGCTGCCGGAGACCGTGGTCGTACTGACCCCGAGCGGCGGCCGGCACATCTGGCTGTCGGGTCCGGCCGGAGTCACGGTCCCCAACTCGGCGGGCCGCCTGGCGCCGGGCATCGACGTACGAGGCTCGGGCGGCTATCTCGTCGGGCCGGGCTCCGTCACCGCGCGCGGCGCGTACCGCCTCGCCCCCGGCTCGGCCGGGCTCACCCCCGCGCCCTGCCCACGCGCCCTGCTGCGCCTGCTCACGCCCCCCGAGCGCGGTCGCCACGCGGGACCGGGCGGGCACCGGGGCGGGCGCCCGGCGCAGGGCCACGGCCTGGTGCAGTTCGTACTCGCCGCGCACGAGGGCCAGCGCAACACCCGGCTGTTCTGGGCGGCCTGCCGGGCGTACGAGCACGGCTTCGGCGACTCGCTCGCGGAGAGGCTCGTCGACGCCGCCGTACGGACGGGCCTCACCGAGCACGAGGCGCGCGCGACGATCGCCTCGGCGTCACGCCTGACGGCGGGCCCGCTGTAGTACTCGTACAGGCAGGGGCGTCCACCGCCCCGCACCGGTGAACGCCCCTGCCCACGGACTGCTGACTGCCGACTGCCGTCTTACCGACTACCGCCCTACCGACTACTGGACATCGATGCTCAACGTGGCTTTGTTGTTGGCCTTGTTGGTGTCGTACACGGGGTCGATGTCGTAGTTCGACGTGGCCTTGACCACCCCGGAGGTGTCGGCACGCCGCCCCTTGTCGATCTTCAGGACGATGGCGAACGCCTCGATCTCGCCCACCTCCAGGGTGTAGTCGTCCTCCTGGCAGACGTACTTCGGGTGCCCCGGCTCCGAAGGCCCGGTCGGCCCGTCGATCCCGAACGGCAGGCAGTTCTCGGGGACTTCGACGGCCGTCGTGCCCTTGGGGATGTTCACGAGGAGCGCCGGGTGGTCGTCGCTCACGTTGTTCTGGATCCAGCCCGGTCCGTCGTTGCGGATCGAGGGCGTGACGATGACCTTGCCGCCGGGCTTCCCCGTGGCCTCGTCCCCCGTCGCGACGAGATCGGCCGAGTTGTCCGTGTCCAGCGCGAGCCGGCGGTTGGCCTGGTCGTAGCCCTCCCCCGGGTCCTCGCCGGTGCGGCTCGTGCCGTACTCGACGACCTCCATCAGCGCCTTCTTCAGCACCTTGAACTTCACCGGCACGGTGTAGCTCTCGCCGGGCGCGATGCCGACGTCCAGCTCACACACTGCCTGCTTGATCTTGTCGCCGACCGTCGAGTACGTACAGCCGTCGACGGGCGCGGTGAAGGCCAGCCCGCGGGTGAGGCGCAGCCGGAAGGTGACGCCGTCGGTGGCGGCGGTGCCGTTGTTGGTGAGGGTGACGGAGTCGTTGCGGACCTCGCCGGGCCTGAGCTGATTCCCCGACAGCTCAGACACGGTCAGATCCGGCGTGATGGGCTCGTCGGGCGCGCCCGCGTCCGCGTACGCGCCGGGCGCGAGGGCGAGCGGCAGGGCGGCGGCAACCGCCGCTGCGGCCAGAGTTGTTGAGGTGAGGCGTGAGCGGCGGGAGAGGTGCTTGTGGTGACGCAAGGTGAGTCTCCTCGAACGTACTCGGAGGTAGAGAAAGCGGGACATGAGCCCCACTGGTCACCTGCTAGACACCAGAATTCCACTGCTGGTTGTACGGGGAGATGTGGAGGAACGATGACCGGCTGCCACCGTCCCTCGCGCCGGCGCGTGCCGGCCGTTCACTCCACCCTTACGAACCCGTCGAACCCGTCGAACCCGTCGGACTCGTCGGACTCGTCAGCAGACCTTGTAGTCGACGCGGGTCGAGTTGTACGAGCAGGTGTCCACCCTGGCCCCGGTCGACTTCTTGAGCGTGGCCGTGTCCCGGTCGTTGTTCCAGACGTACGCGGCACGCCCTTGATAGCGGTTGGCCGCGGTGTTCGTCCCCGAACCGGTGCGCACGGTGACCGTCTTGCCCCGCGCGAGCGAGTAACTGCCGAACGTGTACTTGTGATTGGACGCGTCGACGACCGACCACCCCGTGAGGCTGACGGCCCTGGTGGTGGTGTTGCGGATCTGCACGTACTCGGCGTTGAGACTGGCGTTGGAACGGCTGTCCGTGCCGGGGCTGTCGTAGTAGATCTTGTACAGATGGACCGAACCGACGGCGTGGGCCTGTGTCGGCAGCAGAACCGTTCCGGCGACCACCGCGGCCGTGGCGGCGACGGTGGAGAGCGTGCGGGAATAGCGCATGTGCGTCCTCTGATCGGGGCCGGGCACCCCCCAAAGGGCCCGGCAGGCGCCCAGAGTATGACCAAGCGTCTGTAATACGTTCCCTTTTCAAGAACAAGGACATACCGACCGGTAGAGCCACCGACTCCCGTACAGTGAGCCGCATTTGCCGAAGCGCGGCGCCGCGGTGAGCGTGACTGGAGCCTCCGCGGAGAAAACCCGTTGGCGAGCCAGGCACCCACTGCTACTTTGCCGAAGGCCGTGCGAGAGAACGAGGAGGTGGTACCCGTGAACGCTGTATCGACATGGGTGCTCCCCTCCGGGGTCACGGTCGGGCGATAGGTCGTCCGGGAGCGCCGTTCAAGCGCACTCCCGAAAGGCACGACCATGCGATTCACCACCGAGCAACGCCTCGACGACGGCGTCCTCGAACGCGAATTCACCCTCGGCGAGATCCCCGGCACCCTGTGGACACCTGAGTCCCCCGCCCCGGCCCCGCTGATCCTGATGGCCCACAACAACGGCCTGCCCAGGCGGGAACCGCGGCTGACGGCCCGGGCCCGACTGTCCGCGGCGTACGGCTACGCGGTGGCCACCATCGACGCCCCCGGGTGCGGTGACCGCCCCCGCTCCGCCGCCGCCGAACAGGCCCGCGCCGACCTCCGCCGGGCGATGCGGGCCGGCGAACCGGTCGACGGGATCTTCGAGTCCCTCGTCGCCCCGCTGGTCGAGAACGCGGTCCCGGAATGGCGAACCACCCTGGACGCCCTCCTCGCACTGCCCGAGATCGCGAACCGGGTCGGGTACGCGGGGTGGACGGCCCTCGGCATCCACCTCGCGGTGACCGAGCCACGCATCGCGGCGGCCGGCCTCTTCGCCGGGGGATACGTCCCCCACGCCCAGCGCGAGGAGGCCCGACAACTCGCCGTTCCCCTGCTGTTCCTGCTCCAGTGGGACGACGAGGGAAACCCCCGACAACGGGCCCTGGACCTGTTCGACGCCTTCGCCAGCAAAGAGAAGACTCTCCACGCCAACCTGGGCGGCCACCTCGGCACCCCCCACTTCGAGAGAGAGAACGGCGACCACTTCTTCGCCCGCCACCTGATCTAAGAGGGCGGCAGAACGGGCTCAACGCCAAAGGGGCGCCTTCGAGCCGGAGGCGCCCCTTCTGCCCAGCACGTTCGCTGACCTGCCACCGGGCGTTCAGCCGACGGGGGCAGCCGGCTCCGGTTCCTGGTCCGTGAGGGCGGCGGGCACGCCTGTGGTCTGGCCGGTGAGGACGGGTACGCCCGCGGCCCGATCTCGGTCGTCGAGGATGTGGCGCAGCTTTTCGCCCTCCACATCCACGTTGGGCAGGATCCGGTCCAGCCAGGCGGGAAGAGACCAGGCCCGGTCGGCGAGCAGGGTCATCACCGCCGGGACGATGGTCATACGGACCACGAAGGCGTCGAAGAGGACCGCGACGGCGAGCCCCATGCCGATCGACTTCACCAGGGCGACGTCATCGAGGAGGAACCCGGCGAACACCGAGATCATGATGACGGCCGCGGCGGTGACCACGCGGGTCCCGTGCTGGAATCCGGTGACGATGGCTTCGATGGGCGAGGCACCGTGGACGTACGCCTCGCGCATGCCGGAGACGAGAAAGACCTCGTAGTCCATGGCCAGGCCGAAGACGACGCCGATCAGCAGGATCGGCAGCAGACTGACGATCGGCGCGGTCTCGTCGACGCCGAACACGTCCTTGAGCCAGCCCCATTGGAAGACAGCGACCAGCACCCCGAGGGTGGCGACCACGCTGAGCAGGAAGCCGAGGGCGGCCTTCAGCGGAATCAGCAGTGAACGGAACACCAGCAACAACAGGATCAGCGCGAGCCCGACGACGATGGCCAGGTAGGGCACCATCGCCTCGCCCAGCTTGGCCGAGACGTCGATGTTGAGAGCGGTCGGGCCGGTCACCATCACCCGCGCGCCGCCGTCCCCCTCCGCGGCCGTGCTGCGCTCACGGATGTCGGCGACCAGGTCCACCGTGGCCTGGCTGGTGGGGGAACTGCCCGGAACGGCGGTGATCAGGGCGACGTCACCGGCCTGGTTGAAGACGGGCGGTCGCACGGTGGCGACGTCGTCGAGCCCGTCCAGCAACGCGGTGGTGTCCTTCGCGGCCGCGTCGGGATCGTCGCCGCCGCGCGCGTCGACGACGACGGTCAGCGGACCGCTGAAGCCCGGCCCGAAGCCCTTGCTGAGGGTGTCGTAGGCCATGCGCTGGGTGCTGCCCGGGGCGGCCATGCTGTCGTCCGGCAGGGTCAGGCGAAGCGACAGCGCCGGGAGGGCCAGTACGCCGAGGCCGACGACGGAGGCCAGGAGCATCTTCCACGGGTGGCGGGTGACGAAGCGGCCCCAGCGCACTCCCATCGTGGAGCGGCTGCCACGCTCCACGGCGCGCGTCGAGGGTGTGGCCTGGCGTGCGGCCCGGCGTGCGGTCATGCGTGCGGTCAGGCGTGCGGTCCCACGTGTGCTCAGGCGCCCGTCGGCCACGCGCGTACCGGTGAAGCCCAGCAGCGCGGGCAGCAGGGTGAGGGCGACCAGGACCGCGACGGTGATGGCGAAGGCCGCGGCCAGCCCCATGGTGGTCAGCATCGCGATGCCGATGACGGACAGACCAACCAGCGCGATGATCACCGTCAGTCCGGCGAACACCACCGCGGATCCCGCTGTCCCCAGGGCCCGGCCCACCGCCTCCTCCGGCCGGTGGCCCCGCAGCAACTCGCCGCGGTAGCGGGAGACGATGAACAGGGCGTAGTCGATGGCCACCGCCAGGCCCAGCATGAGGGACAGCGTCTGTGCGTTGGAGGCCATGTCGACGAACGACGAGGCGACGGTGATCCCGCACAGCGCGATTCCGACACCGACGACCGCTGACAGCAGTGGGAGCCCGGCCGCGACCAGCGAACCGAAGGTGATCACCAGTACGAACGCGGCGACGAGCAGGCCGATCAGCTCCGCGGCGTTGCTCCCGCCCTCGTCCAGAACCGCGTTGCCGCCGAGACTGACGGCCAGGCCCGCCTCCGCGCCCTGCCGCGCCACCTCGCGCAGGGCGTCGGAGGCAGCGGTGGTTATCTCCGCCTGTGGCACCGCGTAGGTGACCTGGGCGTAGGCGATGCCGCCCGAGGCGGACACCAGCCCGCCGGAGAACGGATCGGCGACGGTGGCCACCTGCGGCGCCGTGCGCAATTCATCGACCAGCGACTCCACTTGAGCCTTGTGGGCGGCCGACGTCAGCTTCTCGCCGTCCGGCGCTTCGATGACCACGCGGGCGGTGGCACCCGAGGCGGACGCCTGCGGGAACTCCGCCTCCAGCAGGTCGATGGCCTGCTGCGACTGGGTGCCGGGAAGGGTGAAGTCGTCCGTCGTACTGCCGGAGACACTGGTGATGCCGATGCCCGCGGCGATCAGCACCGCGACCCAGGCGAACAGCACACGCCGGCGCTGCCGGAAGGCGAGCCGGCCGAGCCGGTAGAGAAAAGTGGCCACGGAAAAGTACTCCCACCAGGAGAAAAGAGGATGTGTGAAAGCGGGCCTGACCGGCACCGGGTGAAAACATAGGAGTCGGGCGTGGCCGACGTGAGCTGCTCAGGGCTGAATCCGCGCCGGGGCCGGTACGCCCGTACCGGCCGGCGTCCTTCTTGAGACGGAGCCGCCAGGTCTCAGTCGAAGGCGCGGCCCGCCAGCAGCGCCATGGTCTGATCCCGCAGCTCCTTCTGTACGCGGGGATCGCGCCCGGGCTCGGGGCACTCCAGCGGCTTGGCGTCGCGTACGGAGAAGTAGCCGCCGCTGGTGTGCGTGAACGCGGGGTCGGTGGCGAGCCGGACGATGATGCCCGCGCCCTTGCGCGGATCCCCGACGCGCAGCGTGTTCAACACCCGCCGCAGCACCCCGGATCCGGGCAGATCGCGTCCCAGGCCGGTGGCGTTGAACCCGGGATCGCAGCAGTTGACCGTGACCTTCGCGGGATCCAGGCGCCGGGCCAGTTCCTGCGTCCACATGATCGTCATCAGCTTGGTCCGCCCGTACAGCGCCATCGACGCCCGGCGGGTGTACGGGGTGACATCACGCAGGTCCTCCGCCGGTGCGATCGACTTCGCCTGCTGGGACGCCTCGGAGGCGACGTTGACGATCCGCGACGGCGCCGAGCCCAGGAGCCGGTCGGTCAGGGTGTGGGTCAGCACGAATGGGCCCAGATAGTTGACCGCCGTCATCTCCGCGAAGCCTTCGGTGGTGGTGCGCTGCGCGAAGGCGTGCAGCCCGGCGTTGTTGACCAGCACGTCCAGACGCGGGTAGAACGCGGCGATCTCCTGTCCGACCCGTCGAGCGTGTGAGGTCAGGCCCAGATCCGCGTAGAAGATGTCCACCGGCACATCACCCGCGACCGCCTTGAGTTCGCTCGTCACGGCGTCGGCCTTGGTACGGGAGCGGGCCACCACGCCGATGCGGTAGCCGCGGCCGGCCAGATCGATGGCGGCGACACGGCCCAGGCCGGAGGTGGCCCCAGTGATCACGGCAACGGGACGGGTCATCACTTCGCTCCATTCGTGAGGTACCTCATGACCTCTGTGTGGGACGATACCCCACACCATGAGCGAGCACGAGGCGATCACCGCCGACACCGGCCCTGAGCAGGTAGGACTGACCTTCCTCACCATCGCCTACGGCCTGCGCGGAGCCGTGGACCGGCACATGCAGTCGACCGTGGGACTCTCCCTGTCCCGCACCAAGGTTCTCCAGGCCCTGGCCACGCACGGCACCCTGCACCAGGCCCAACTCGCCGACGCCCTCGGCCAGGCCCCCCGGTCCGTCACCCAGATCGTGGAAGGGCTCGAACGCCTCGGCCTGGTCTCCCGAACCGACGACACCGACGACCGCCGCCGCAAGACCGTCTCCCTGACCGCCGCGGGCAGCACCACGCTGACGGCGGCGGAAGAAGCGGGCACACACGTCCTGCGTGAACTCTTCGGCTCGCTGGACCCGCAGCAGCTGAAAAGCCTGAAGTCATCACTGGCCCGCCTCGACACGGCGCTCACGGACTGACGAGGCGGCGCCGGACGACCGGCAGGTCCTGCGCAGCACCGTCCCGTACATCAGCCGACGACCGAGACGAGCCCGCCGCATCCCTCAGCAGCACCGCACCGGTCCTGCGCCGGGTCCTGCGCCGGGTCCTGCGCCGGGTGCTGCGCCGGGTGCTGCGCGAAAGTACCCGCGACCGGCTCGTACGCGCCCCTGCTGATTGAGGGAGCGCGCCAGTGGCGGCAGTTCTCCGCCGGGCTCAGGACGGGTCTTGTTCTCAGAAGTCAGGTGCGCTGGGGGACCAGCGCCACCGGACAGGGTGCGTGATGGAGTACCGCGTGGTTGACGCTGCCGAGTTGCATCGCGGGTGAGGTGTGCCGGCGGCGGGCACCGATCACCACGAGATCTGCGGAGGCCGCCGCTCCCAACAGCCCCTCGCGGGCCGGACCGTTGAAGGCTTCCGGGATCACGCGCACCGACTCGTGTCGGCGGGAGGGCTCTTGCAGCGCCATGGTGAGCAGCTCTCGTGCCTGGCGGTCTCGGGTCTCCGTGAGCAGGTCCGGGGGTACCGGGATGTCGGGCAGTACGTAGGCCGGGGGTCTCCACGCGTGGACGGCGTGCAGTCGGGCGTCGCGCGCCTGGGCCTCGGCGAAGGCGAACTCGGCTGCGGCGGAGTCGCGTTCGGCGTCGTGGACGCCCAGTACCACCTGGTTGAAGGGGACTTGGCGATCGGGTCGCGCCCCCCGTACGACGATGACCGGACCTGCCGCGCGGGCGGCCAGTTGGAGGCCGACCGACCCGAGGAGCAGTCCGGCGAGGGTGCCGTGGCCTCTGCTGCCGACGACGACGGCGTACGCCTCGTCGCTTTCGCGCAGGAGTGCGGGCACGGCGGCGTCGGGCAGCACGGTGCTGGAGACCTTCAGCTCCGGCTGACGCAGCCGGGCCCGCTCGGCGGCTCCGGTGACGACTGCTTCGGCCCAGGATCCGGTCCGTGACTCGCCTGTGCCGAGGGGGGACCGGGTGCTCTCGTGCGGCTCCCAGAGGTGGGCGTGCACCACGCGCAGCGGCAGCATGTGCCGTATCGCCTCGTCCGCGGCCCAGTCAACGGCCTTCAGACTCGACAGGGATCCGTCGACGCCGACCACCAGGGGGAACTCCACCGTTCCCACCACCTTCCGTATCCAGTCAGGATGTTGTGCTACGCACCGTGACACCGGCCGTCCGTCCCGGAGTAGGGCCGGTCGGTCCTTCGGGCGGGGCCGGTCGACTCCTGCCGGATGCCTTTCCACGCACCAGAGTTGGGCGTGGGGCCCGGTCGAGGGCCCGGACGGAGCGTGAGGGGAGAGCGCACATGCTTGAGAATCATGTGGTCGTGGGCGTCGACGGGTCGGTCGTCGCGACCCGCGCGCTGGACGCGGCGGCCGAGGAGTCGAGGCGGCGGTCGGTGTCTCTGGAGATCGTGTACGCCGTGCCCGACCCGGACATGGCCGGACCGGTCCTGACCACCTCGGCGGACCGGGTCGCCGCGCGCCATCCGGAACTTCCCGTCCGCCTCACGGCCGTAGCCGCCGGTCCTGCCGCTGCCCTGGTGGCCCGGGGCAGGGACGCGGCGCTCCTCGTCGTCGGCACACGCGCCCTGGACGCTCCGGCCTCACTGGTGTCGCGATCGGTGGCCCAGCGTGTCGCCGAACGGAGCCCCTGCCCCGTCCTCGTGGTCGGCGCCGGCCGTTTCACCGGTCATGTCGACGCGGGAGAGGTGCTGTTCGCCGTCGGAAGCGACGACGACATCGAAGCCGCCGGCTTCGCCTTCGAGGAGGCCGTACGGCGCGGCGCCCGCCTGCGCTTCGTACACACCGCGCGCTACCGGCCCTCCAGCGCCGCCGCGCCGTACCTCAAGGCTCGTGCCACCGAAGCGGCGTGCCCGGCCGGCGAGGAACAGGGCCGTTACGGGATCGGGCCTGCGGCCATCCCCGTGGCCGACAGCGAAGTGGTCGCCGCCACGGCCGGCGCCGATGTGGTGGTCGTCGCCCGCCGTCAGTGCGGTGCCAAGGGCTCACACATGCGCACCCTGCACGCGCTGCTGCATCACGCGCGCTGCCCGGTCCTGCTGGTCCCTGTCGGCCCCACCCCGCCCGGCCACGGTGTCGGCCCCGCACGAACCGACGGCCCGTCCGGACGGTAGGCGCCCGTCGTCCGGCCTTGAAGCCGCACCCCTGAAGCCGCATCTCCCAGACCGCATCCCTGAGGCCGCATCGGTGAGGCCGAGAGATGTCCTGCCCGACGCCGTACCCCCCTGGGCTCACAGGGCCGCTAGTCTGCTTGCCGGTCCAGGCTGCGGAGGAACACCGGTGGGCGAGCAGGATCCGTTCTCTCAGATACCGAAGATGCGGCTCGACGAGCTCCTGGACGAGTTGCAGGCCCGTATCGACGCCGCCCGCGGTACCAGGGACCGGGTTCACAGTCTGCTGGAGGCGGTCGTCTCGGTGGGGCGTGAGCTGGACCTCGCCCAGGTTCTGCGGCGAATCGTGGAGGCTGCCGCGGTCCTGGTCGACGCCCGCTACGCGGCTCTTGGAGTGATCGGTCCGGACGGCCGCAAGCTGTCGCAGTTCCTGACGGTCGGCCTCGCCGACGAGGCGATCGAGGCGATCGGCCCACTGCCCGCGGGTCACGGTCTGCTCGGTGAGCTGATCCGCAATCCGGAACCGCTACGGCTCGGAGACTTGGCCACGCACCGGGCGTCGTACGGTTTCCCGGCCCGGCACCCGCCGATGCGGACGTTCCTCGGAGTGCCGATCCGGGTGCGTGATCAGGTGTTCGGCAATCTGTACCTGACCGACAAGCGCGGCGGGCAGGACTTCGACACCGAGGACGAGGGAGTCATATCCACGCTGTCGGTGGCGGCGGGTGTGGCCATCGACAACGCCCGCCTGTACGAGGGTGTGAGGCGCCAGCAGAGGTGGCAGCGGGCGAACACGGAAATCACCAACAGCCTGTTCTCCGGCAGTCCGCGAGCGGAGGTTCTCGGTCTCATCGCGGGCCGGGCCGGAGAACTCACGGGCGCCGAGCTCGCCGACGTCTGCGTTCCCGTGCCCGAAACCGACACCCTCGTCGTGGAACTCGCGGCCGGAGGGAGAGCGGAGGAACGGCGCGCCCTGGTCATTCCGGTCGACGGCACCCTGCCCGGCGCCGCCCACCGCACGGGCGGCCCTGTCGCGACGGCCTGTCTGGCGGACGACGACCGCTTCGCCGAAAAGGCCGACAGGACCGGCGATCACTCAGGGCTGGGGCCCGCCGTCGCCGTCCCCCTGGGCACCGCGGAGCACGGACTCGGAGTGCTGCTGCTGGTCCGATCCGCGGGGGAGCCGGTCTTCACGGACAGCGAGATCGATCCGCTGCTTGCCTTCGCCGGCCAGGCCGCTGTCGCCCTGGAGCTGGCCGAACGACGCCGCGACACCGAACTCCTGACGCTGCTGGAGGACCGCGACCGTATCGCACGCGATCTGCACGATCTGGCGATCCAGCGGCTGTTCGCCACGGGGATGACCTTGCAGAGCGCCGCTCGGCTGGTGGATCACGCCGGGGCCGCGGAAAGGCTCACTCGGGCCGTAGGCGACCTGGACGAGACGATCAAAATCATCCGCACCACGATCTTCGGGCTGCGCGTCAGGGGTGAGGAGACCGGGCGCAGCCTCCGCGCGCGGGCCGCGCGCTCGGCCGGTGAAGCGGCGTCCGCGCTCGGGTTCCCTCCCCGCCTGAGCATGGAAGGGCTCCTGGACACCGACGTGCCGCCGACGGTCGCCGACCATGTGCACGCCGTGCTGGGCGAGCTGTTGAGCAACGCCGCACGCCACGCGCACGCCACGCGGGTGGAGGTCGGTCTCCGGGCCACCGCGGACGAGGTGATCCTCACCGTCACGGACAACGGGCGGGGCACCCCGAGCGACGGACGTCGCAGCGGTCTGCGGAATCTCTCCGAGCGGGCCCAAGGTGTGGGGGGAACCTTCACGATCGAGACACCCGCCGGCGGCGGCAGCCGGTTCGTATGGCGCGCTCCCCTGCTCCAGCAGGAACGCGCCTGACCACCGGCGGCGGGGGCAGGCCCTGACCACTGGCGGCGGGGACACGCGCTGACCACTGGTGGCGGGAACGGGCGTGACAGTTGTCCGACGGCCGTTCCTCTCAGCCGGCCGCGGGGCGGCCTGTCGCTGGGACGAGCCTGAACCCGGTGATCAGTTGGGGACGGATACGCAGCACATCGCTCATGGTGGGTGACACCCACGGACGCAGAAGATCCCGATAGCGGTCGAGGTCGGCAGGATCGTCGACGAGGCGCGCGTACCCAGTGACGACGACGCTCCAACCCACATGCGACTCCGGGTCGATGGCATCCGCCTCGTACGCCACGACGGTTCCAGGAGGAGTGCTCGGAGCCGCCAGGGACGCGAGCACGGAACCGTCACCGAGCCGGATGATGACGTCCTCCCCGTCCAGCAGATGGTTCAGCGGACGAATCGCCGGCAGAGCGTGCTGGGTGAACACGAGGCGGCCGAGTGACACCGAGCGCAGCAGATCGAGTGCGTCCCGGCGGTCCAGCGCCTCCATCAGCCGGGGCGCCTCTGTCTCCCGCGTCGGCGACGGCCGCGAGTCCCGCTCGCTCATCATGCCCAACCTCTGCTCTCGCCCTGCCCGATCACGCGCTCACTCGTGAAAGAGCCAGCGTCTCCTCGGCGTCGTACCGGTGCCAGGGCCGAACGGTCCACGCGTGCGGCCCTTTCGCGACCGGGGGGACGAGGCGAGAGAGCCCGGCCGTGGCTTTCGGCGCCCGTTGAGACGAGGATGCACCGGGCAGGGCAACGAGGGACCGGGGGCAGGAATCGAGGGGGAACGGCAGTGACGGACGAAGAACGCGGCACGGGTACGACAACACCGGTGAGGGTCTTCCTGCTTGACGACCACGAAGTGGTACGCCGAGGGGTACGCGATCTGCTGGACGCCGAACCCGATCTCTCTGTCGTGGGGGAAGCCTCAACGGCCGAGCAGGCGCTGGTCCGCATACCCGCGCTGCGTCCGCGGGTGGCCGTACTCGACGTACGGCTGGCGGACGGTGACGGGGTGGCGGTGTGCAGGGAACTGCGTTCGCGCATGCCGGAACTGGCCTGTCTGATGCTCACCTCCTTCGACGACGAGGAGGCGCTGCTCGACGCGATCATGGCCGGCGCGTCGGGATACGTCCTGAAGCAGATCACCGGCACGGACCTGGTCACCGCGGTCCGTACCGTCGCCTCGGGGCAGTCCATGCTCGACCCCGGCACCACCTCGCGCGTGATGGCACGGCTGCGCGGCGGGGCCGAACCCGAACAGCGGACGCACGGGCTGCCGGACCTGACCGAGCGCGAGAAGGAAATCCTCGCGCTCGTGGGTGAGGGACTGACGAACCGTGAAATCGGCGAACGCCTCTACCTGGCCGAGAAGACGGTGAAGAACAACGTCTCGCGACTGCTGGCCAAACTGGGCGTCGAGCGCCGAGTCCAGGCAGCGGTCCTCGCCACCCAGGCCAACGCCGCGCACGAGCAGCACGGCACAGTCCCGTCCGAGGGCCGCCCACGACACTGACCCCCCGGACCCAGCGGCGGAAGACGCGGCACAGAACGGCCTTCGACCGCGACCGTCGGGCCGTCGCCGATCCCGGGGGTCTCAACGGCCCTGACGGAGAGGGCCGTTCGGCCCTCGGACGAGGGCCTGTCGCCGCTGTGCGCCACCCACGGCCGGCGGGATATTGAGTGTGCAAGCAGCGGCCACACCGTATCCACCGTCCCGAAGGGGTCAACACCATGGCAATTCACGAGGGTTCGCACCGGGCTCCGGCCTCACAGCCGGGAACCACCCATCAGACCCCGACCACCCCGACCACCCCGATCGCCTCGGCCACCGTCCGAACCGGTGCGGGTGTCTTCCTCATGAGGAGTCTTGCCGTCGTGCGCCTGATCCTTGGCGGGGTGTTCCTCTGGGCGTTCGCGGACAAGGCGTTCGGCTGGGGATACGCGACCCCCGGCGGAGCGGCCTGGATCGACGGAGGCTCACCGACCAAGGGCTTCCTGAGCGGCGTCTCCGCAGGGCCGCTCGAATCCACCTTCCACTCCTTGGCCGGCCAGGGCTGGGTGGACTGGCTGTTCATGCTCGGCCTGCTCGCGATCGGCGTGACCCTGGTCGCCGGTTTCGCACTGCGCTTCGCGGCGGCGGCGGGCACATTGATGATGGGCCTGATGTGGCTCGCGGAATGGCCGCCCGCCAGACACCTGTCCGACGGCGCGCCCAGCATGTCCAGCAACCCGATCTTCGACTACCACGTCGTCTACGCCGTGGTCCTGATCGCCCTCGCCGCCGCCTACGCCGGCCGGACCTGGGGCCTGAGCACACTCTGGGAACGACTCCCGGTCGTCAACCGCAACCGCTGGTCGCACTGATCCCCGCTCACCGCTCACCGCCGGTGCGGGACACGGATAACCGTGTCCCGCACCGGCGCAAGGCCGCCCCGTCACCAGTGGAAGCTCCTCGCCACGGGCGCGGGTAGCGCTCCGCCCAGGGCGCGTAAGGCCGTACTCGGTCCGAAGAAGGCCAAGACGGGCCTCGCTGAGGTGCCTTACTCCCTGCGTCATGCCGCAATCTCGTTGTGGATCAAACAAGGAGCGGACCCCGTGGAGGCGGCGGCAAGGGCGGGGCACAGCCTCACCGTGCTGTACCGCTTCTACACCAAGATCCTTAAGGGCGCTTCAGCGCACGCCAACCGCCTTATCGAGCAGGGTCTACGGGCCGAGGAGCAAAGAGGACGGGCCCCAGTTCGGGGGGCCCGCCTTCTGACCAGCACGTTCTCTAACCTGGCGGTGGGTGTGGGATTTGAACCCACGGTGACATCGCTGCCACGACGGTTTTCAAGACGGTGCGGATTGCTCGATAGAAATGCCCTCTGACCTGCGGGAACAACGCTTATCCACTGTCGTGAGAATGGCACGGAACACACTCGCCACCGCCGATGCCTGAAGGGCTCGGAGCCTCGCACGCATCAAGGTGCGAGACCCTGAGCCGCGGCCTTCTACCGTTCCATCCGGCAGGGGGTCACCAGCGGGATTGGAAGTACAGGGCGTTGAACGCTGCGCGCATTGGTGCCGCTGCCGCGTCGTTGTCCTTCCAGTTGGCGCCCGCGTCGTTGGAGTGCGCCATCGGGTACGTGCCCTCGGTCAGCTCGCGCAGCCCGCTGTGCTCGATGCCGGCCCTCAAGCCGTAGAGCACGAGGTGGCGGATGCCGATGTCACGCGGGGTTGAGCTGCCCGGCAGGACCGCGGTGTCTGTTCTGGATCCGATCGCCGTCCAGTCGGTGCCGCCCTCTGCCTGTGCCGCGTCGGTCTTGTTCAACCAGCCCATGAAGTCGGACGTAGCAGCCATGTCCCTGCACTGCTGGTTGTTGTGCCCGACGAAGCAGAGCTCCGAGGCAATTGCTCCTTGGTGAGGGCCGCCGAGGGTAACGGCGTCCTCGACGTACACGTAAGGCGGCCAGTCCTTCTCGCCGCGCTCGGTGCCCGCAAGGGCCGCCCTGATGATCACGCTGCCCATGGAGTGGCCGATCACGTCGACACTGCGGCCCCACCGGGAGTGGTTGAGGTGGATGTTCCAGGCGAGTCGGCGGCCCAGTTCCTTGATGCTCAGATCCCGGGTGCCGTCCTTCTTCGCCAGGTTGATGTCGCATCTGCTGTCCTCGATGTAGAAGCCGACCCGGACGAAGTTCTTCTTGCTCTTCGCCCAGCCCCACTTCTTCATGGCTTTGATCGGCTTGTCCCAGCGGTAGCCACAACTGACACCGGGCGCCTCGTCGTTGGTGTCGTCGTAGCCCTTGACCATGTACACGGTCTCGGTGGCGCTGTCATTCCTCGGCGGCGGAGTCGGTCCCGGATCGGCGGCGCTGTCCTGCTGCTGGCCGAAGGCCGCCTTGGCGATGGTGTCACCGGCCGCCTTGGCGGGGGTGTCGGTGGTGAAGAGGCCGCCGGCACCGGCGCCGACGGTTCCCCCGGCGAGGAGACAGGTGGTGAGAGCGACGATCGCCAGCGGACGGATTCTGCCGGTTTCGGCATCGCGGATACGCATGGTGATGCTCCTTGTGGACGTGAATGGTTTCGGGCCCGCGCGCCGGATGGCGGGTGCCGTATTCGGTGTGAGCGCTCCTGCCGCTGGTCACCGCGTGGCAGGGCGGGCTCGGCGCCTGGCCGTTGGAGAGCGCCTTGTTCAGGCGCCGGCCTACGCGGGGCGGTGAGAGAAGCGTTGCCGCAGGGGGCGGGCGGGGCAACGGATTGCGGCGGCCAGGACAGTCCGGGTTCGTCCGTGCTGGTCACAGGTGATGTCCGGAGACTTTCCCGGCCTGGGACAAAGGGGCGGTGGCTCAGGCAGGCAGGATGTCGTCGTCGAGACTCGTGTCCTTCGTGCTTACCTCCCACTTGGGCGCGCCCTTGCCCGCCTTGTTCACGGTGATCGTGAACGTGATGTTGTTGTGGTAGCAGAACGGGCCGTTCTTGATGGCCAGGCAGGTCTTGGAATCGATGTCCTGTTCCAGGATGTGCTGGCGGTCCGTGGCCTTGATGATGGCGGGAACAGGCTCCGGAGTGACCGTGATTCCGTAGAGCCAGTCGCCGGCTGTCGTCGTAGTGGCGAAGATGCGTGTGGTGGTGCTCGGCGTCAGGTTCCCGGACGAATCCACGCACCGAGTGATGCGTACCTTGAGATGGGCGGTCTTGATCTTCACCCAGCGATTGCGGATCTCGTACTGCGAGGTGTCGGTCTTGCAGCCCTCCGCCTCAGCTACCTTCGGCGCTGTCGGCGCCTGTCCGGACGCCGTCCCGGCGGCGTTCGCCGGGTACTCGCCCCGCGCTTGGGAGCGGTTCTTGGGCTGCTCGGCCGCCGCGTTGGCGATCGAGTCGGTGGGCTTGTCGCCGGTGAACGCGTCGGTGGTGCCGACGGTGATGCCGCCGGCCAGCAGACCTGCGGCGACGGTGGCTACCGCCAATGTGCGGACTCGTGTGCTGCGCATGATGGTGCTCCTTGTGGACGTAAGTGTTTCGGGCCGCGCGGATGGCGGGCCGCTGTACTCGGTATGAGCGTTCCTGCTGCGGACGCACTGACGACCGGCCGGCAGGGCGTGCCCGGCACCGGCCGCCGGAGGGCGCCCTGTTCAGGCGCCGGCCGAGCGGTGCGGGGCGATGAGAGAAGCTTTGCCGTGGGGTGCAGGGCGGGACAACAGATTGCGGCGACCCGGACAGTCCGGGTTCGTCCGTGCTGGTCAGGACCTGTATCCGGGGTTGGTCGGACGGTCTGCCCGGCAAGGTTTTGTGAGCGTGGAGAGTCCCGGACTGTCCGGGACGCCTGAGGATCTGGCGGGACACCGTGACGGCGATACAGCCTCGTCTCGGAGCTGCGGAGGTCGCGGCCCGAGAGGGAGGTTGTGATGGAACAGCAGACGTTGCTCAGGCCGCCGCAGCAGGCTCCGCAGGGCGGGCACCTGCGAACGGCGCAGGCGCAGGCGCAGGTTCAGGCGAAGGGGCCGGTGTCGCACCGCAAGCCGCAGAGTCGGAGCACCCGTGGGGACCGGTTGTGGGCGGTGGCCTCGCTGGTGGTGATGTTCGTGCTCTCACTGCTGGCCGGGGTGCTGCTGGCAGTGCACGGCCCGTCCTCGGATTCGTCGTCCCTGGAGGTCCGGCCGGCACCAACGCCTGTTCCCGCGCCGCAGATGCCGCACGGCCCGGTCATACCTCGGCCGGTGCCGGTCAAGGAGACGCCGAAGAAGCCGACCGGCACGGCCGTCGAGAAGGTCGCCCTGCGCCCCGGTGACACGCTCTACGCCCTGGCCGGCGCTCACGGCACGAGCGTCAAGGTCCTCCAGGAGCTGAACGATCTGGGGAGCTCGACACTCATCTACGCCGACGAGACCCTGCGCGTCCCCGCCACGGGCTCCACAGAACCGCAGAAGATCGATCTGCCGGATACTGATCCGCCCAAGTCGGATCCGCCCAAGTCGGATCCGCCGAAGCCCGACCCGCCGAAGAAGAAGCCCGGGGAGGCGCCGAAGTCGGGGGCGAAGGCGGTCGTCGCTTTCGCGCGGGCCCAGCTCGGCAAGCCGTACGTCTGGGGCGGCACCGGCCCACGCGGCTACGACTGCTCGGGTCTGGTCATGCGCGCCTGGGAGAAGGCCGGCGTCGAACTCCCGCGTACCACCTGGGACCAGGTGAGGGCCGGCAAGGCCACGACCCGTGCCGAGCTGATCCCCGGCGACCTGATCATCAGCAACAACGGCGGGCACGTTCAGCTCTACATCGGGGACGGCAGGGTCATACACGCGCCCGGTCGCGGTAAGAACATCACCACCGCGCCGCTTCCCGCCCCGTCCGGAGTCGACAGCTACCGCCACATCACACCGTGACCGAAACCGAAGCCGCCTCGGACCACCGGACAGGTCTCCGCCACCACCGCCTCTCGGATTCCCTCCCGATTCGCCTTCGCATTAATGTCCTTCGGACATGCGAGCGACAGGGAGACGACGTGGGGACAGGGCCCGATCCGCAGACCGCGCGTACACCGGCGGAGTTAGTCCACTCGATGCGCCAGTTACGCAACTGGGCCGATCTCAGCTACCGGCAGCTGGAACGCAGAGCGAACGACGCGGGTGACGCGCTGCCGCGCGCCACGCTCTCCGGCGCTCTGGCACGGGAGGACCTCCCGCGCGAAGAGCTCCTGGCCACCTTCGTCCGGGCCTGTGGTGGCGACGCCGCCACCGTCGACACCTGGCTGGACGCCCGCCGCCGACTCGCGATGAGTACGGAGCCCGCGATACCGGGCTGGGGCAGCGGAGAACCGAGGCCCGAACGGAAGCCCGAACCGGAGACGGAGTCGGAGCTGAGGCCGGAGACGGAGCCGGGGCCGGGGCCGGAGACGGGGCCGGAGACGGAGACGGGGCCGGGGCCGGGGCCGGAGACCGGCACTGTCGCCAGCACCGGCACGGAACCGGGCACCGGCACGGAACCGGGCACCGGCACGGAACCGGGCACCGGCACTTCCGAGGAACCCCCGAACAAGACTTCGGCAAGTGCGATCACGCCTCAGACACCGCCGCCGGCACAGCCCGGCGGCCGAAGATCCCGTAACCGCCACCTATCGATGGCAGCCGCCGGCGCCTGCGCCGCCGCGGGGGTTCTTCTGCTCGCTTTCTGGCCCGACGGCGAGAAGCCCGTCACCACACAGCCGAACGACGGCCCCCGCACCACCGCCGGCCCCACGGACACCACGCCACCCGCCTCTTCGCCCTCCCCGTCCGCATCCGCGTCACCGAGCACGCCCATCTCCGAGGAGGAACAGAGCAACCCGCCCACGAGCGCCAGGCCCGACAAGAGCGACGCCGTGACCACGGCCCAGCCCAGCCGGCCCGCCGCCAAGGCATCCGACTCCCCCGGTATGCCCAAGGCCGGCCCGGTGACGATGCACCCCGCGAACTCACCGGGCCTGTGCATCACCGAAGGCCGGGAACGCAACGGCCGTACCACTCGTGAAGTCGCCGTGCAGCGCTCCTGCTCCGAGGCCCCGCAGCCGCGGGTCTCCCTGGAATCCCTCGGTAACCAGATCTACCGCATCCATTGGAAACACCCGGAGACCGGAGGCGACGGCTGCCTTGGCGTCGACGAAGCGTCGAGTGAAGGCTCGGAGCTGGTGTCTCCGGGCGAATGCACCAGCGCACTCGGCCAGCGGTTCCGCCTGGAGCCATCCGGCAGCGGCTACCGACTGCGCCCCATGGACAGCGGCATGTGCATCGGCATCCAGGCTCCCCGTACCAGCGGCGCCGAAGCGATCCAAGCCCAGTGCACCGGAACCAGCGACCAACTGTTCTCCTTCACGCCGGCCTGAGAACCGGGCGCATCCCGTCGGGCGGCGGTGGCGTGGTGGTCGACCATGTCCTGTCCGGCTGCGCTCACGATTGGGGCCGGGAACTGGGAGTTGACGGCCCAGGTCAGCGGCTAGAGGCTGACGTGCACGAGGCCATCGGCGATGGTGGCGAGGCTGGCGCCGATCGGGACGGTGAGCCTCTAGATCGGAGACGATGATCTTGATCTCATCGTCTCCGATCGGGGCGACGTTCAGCGGCACTGGGAGGGGCCTGGCCGTCTCGGCGGGTGGGCGCTGGATCCGGTCTCCGGTATTTCGAGCAGCACAGTTCGCGCAGGGGTCTGTCAGGGGAGGTCGGTCTTCTGCAATTCCACTGACGTCATGTCCAACGCGGCTTGGGCCAGTGCCTGGGCAGATGCGGTCTTGAGCTTCTGGAGGCTGCTGTCGATCCAGCCCTGGACGTTCAAGTGGCCCTGTTCCCGATACTCGACGGCCTGGATGAGGCATTCGAGCTTGTCCGCGTCGTGGGCGCAGATCACTTCGAGCGAGTCGCCGTTCTCGTATTCCTCGACGATGTTCCAGGAACTGAGCTAGCGCGTGTCTGGCGAAGGACGGGGCGATGGGACGGTGGTCGGGAATGACCGTGACGTACGATCGCGGAGGGGCGAAGCGCCAGGCCGAGATTCCGGCACCGGGTGTGAGGGAGGGGTCGGGATGTTCGGTCGGAAGAAGAAGGTCACCGATCTGAACGATCTGATGGCGCGGCTCAGGCCCGATCTGAGTCGGGAATCGCTCGGCGTCGGGCCCGACTTCCCGGGCGTCGCCCCGAACCCGCTCCTGAGCGGTGACGCACGGAAGCGCAATGCGGAACTGCGCACGGGGGCGCTTGCGCTCGGCGTTCTCGTCGACTGGCGGGAGGTCAGCAGCGACGGCAGTCCACGCGTGGTCCTGATGTTCGACGTGGAGACCGCCGGCGGCACCTCGTTCCGCGGTATCGCGGACGAAGACCTCACGATCACCGAGCTGACCCGACTCGCCCCGGGGCAGACGTTGCCCGTGCGCTACCGGCCGGCCGTCATGGACCACTACGTCGCCCTTGCCCGGGACGCGGACCCCGCCCATGTGCAGCAGCTCTCCGACGACATCGCGAGCCGCAAGCAGACCTGACCCGAAGCCATCGGCCGGATCCCCAGGCCAGCAGCCTCCCCCCGATCGCGGTCTTCCTACCGTGAACGCGCGCTGCGGAGGGCCACGACGCGGACATCTCAGAGGCCCGTAAACATCTCCGTCCTCGGTCCTCGGCCACCACCCCCGGGCGTCCACCTCGCCACAAGGCTGTTTCCTTCGGATCATCTGGTCGTTGGTTGATCTGTGTCGTTGACCGACGCCCAGTGGGCACGCATTGAGCCATTGCTGCCGGAGAGGACGCCGGAGCGGAATGGGCAGTGGCGGGATCAGCGACAGGTGATTCGACGCGACGCGTTCAAGTAGCGCACCGGGACGCGTGGCTGGACCTGCCCGAGCACTTCGGCTCGTGGAAAAGCGACCACAACCGCCTGCGGAGGTGGGCCGCCGACGGAGCCCGGGGGAAGGTCTTCACCGCTCTGCTCGCTCAGGCCCACGCCGAAGGTGATCTGGACTGGGTCGTCGCGGTCGATTCAACTGTCGTCCCTGCCCATCGGCACGCCGCTGGGGCCCGTCAAAAGAGGCCCAGCCGACGAGCAGGCCGACCATGCCCTCGGCCGGGACGCGCCCGCATTCCCCGAGGCCATGGCCCGCTTACGAGTGCCGCGGCCGATCGGCCGGCCCCGGACTACGCCGGTCATGGTCCTGGCCGACAAGGCATACGCGTCCCGCGCGATCCGGACACATCTGCGTCGGCGCGGGATCCGGGCCGTGATCCCGCAGCCGCTGACCAGACAGGCCGCCAACCGCAAACGCCGCGGCGGCCGAGGCAGCAGGCGGCCGGCCTTCGACCGGGACGCCCACAAGCAACGCAACATGGTCGAGCGCTGCATCAACAGACTCGGACGGTGGCGCGGCCTGGCCATTCGGTACGACAAGACCGCCGTGATCAATCTGGCCGCACTCCATCTCGCGGGTGTCTTCATCTGGTCTGCGCGCTGACTCGAACGCAGAATGATCGCGTGCTTCCTCCTCGACTGCTGTGGTGCGATCCTCGGCCCATCCCCCCGTTCAACCGTCAGGAACCGGTAACACTGATCGTCCGGGATCCCGTTTTCTACGAGTCGACCGATGAGGACGACTGCACAGTGTTCTCGTACTTCTGCCAGACGCATGACCGCTTCTACCAACACGAGGCTTGCGGGCGGGGACCGCATCTCGTGGCTCTGCACTGTGAGGAGCACGGGCCCGAAAGCATGTGGCCACAGCCGCTAACGCTCATGTTGCCCGAAGGCTTTGAGCCTCCGCTCAGCAAGGCACAACTCAGCTGGCTGCGAGCAGAGTGGGATGCTGCCTAAGCGTGATCCGAAAGAGACGGCGTAGGCGCGCCCCTGCCGACCGCGCTGCCAGTTCGCCGCAGGCAGACAGGAAAGACCCACGAAGGACTGGGCACCGTCGGCAGAGCATGCCAACGTAGGCAACCTTCCCGAAGGTGCCAGGTCAGAGAGGTGGTTGCTCGTGACCGCGGCTCCAACTGGTCCCGGATGATCTGCCACCGCCGAGGCTCTGCGCTGTCCCGTTCCGCTTCGGAACACGAAGCGTGTTCCGTCTCGGAACACCGAGCGCGTTCCGTTTCGGAACACGAACCCCCGTTCTCCGGAGGGACGAACAGTGCCGTACCTCGGGGAACAGGTCGAAGTCGCCCTGCTCGGCCAAGACCCGCAAGGCTGCCCTGCCACCGGAATTCGCCGCCTCTATCCGGCCGAGAGTCAGAGACACAATCGAAGGCAGAGCCTGTTCACTCGGTGAACGGCGGAGAGCCTCGCCGGCCACGAAGTGGGAGGCGCCGTCGTCCACTTGCGCGCGCCTGGTCCGGTCACTCGGAGACCGGTGGCGGTGATCTCCGCAAAGGCCGTTCAGAATCTGAACGGCCGCCGCTTACAGACGGGGCCAGGCACATGGTGCTCAAGCATGCCCCGTACTTGAGATCCAGCTCGGCCGGCCGGCGGAAGGGATCCAGAGACGGCCGAGGAGGCAGTCATCCCCGCGCCCCGGCGGCATGTAGCCCCGTACCCCTAGCTTTGCAGGCGCCCCTGTACCCCGCGTTCCCACTCCAACCGCCCCCCGTCCCGAGCCCAGGCGTTCTGGGTCGGTCCCCGGTATCTGGCCGGTGACGACGGACAGCTCTACGAGACGGTGGCCGACGCCCTCGCCAGGCTCGGCTGGACGCACCTGACAATCGTCCGAGGACGGCAGGAGCCGGACGAGGAACCGCAGGACCGGCAGGTCCTGCGCAGCACCGTCCTGCACATCAGCCCCGACACCCTCCGCTGAGCCCAATGAGCCCTGGCGGCGATGGCCGCCGCACTAACTCCCAAACCGGGCACAGAGCAGCTAGTGGACTAGATTTTCCATATGCCTGAGCAGCCGCCCTATCTCCGCATCGCCGATGAACTCCGGCGACGCATCGCGGAGCACGTCTGGGGACCGGGGGACCGTCTCCCCTCCCGCGCCCAGATCGGCCAGGAGTGCGGCGTGGGCGAGAACGTGGTGCGCCGCGCACAGGAGTTGCTGATCTCCCAGGGAGTGTTGGAAGGTCGGGCCGGATCGGGCACGTACGTCGCCGAAGTCCGGCAGCGGGTGCGGGTCGTCCGGTCATCGGCGCGCGAGCAGCCGGGCGGGTCTCCGTTCCGCGGGGACATGAAGCCCCTTGGCAGGCAGGGCGATTGGGAGAGCCGGACCGACGCGAAGGTCCCGGCCCCGGCGGAGATCGCGGCGCGGCTCGGGACTGCCGAGGGCGAGCTGTGCGTGCGGACGACCTACGAGTTTCTGGCGGACGGCAGGCCGGTGCAGTTGTCGACGAGTTGGGAGCCGTACGACCTCACCGGCGGCACACTCATCGTTCTCCCTGAGGGAGGGCCGCACGCCGGGGCGGGTGTCGTGAACCGCATGGCCGTGATCGGAGTGACCGTCAGCCATGCGCTGGAGCAGCCGGAGCCGCGGCAGGCGACCGCCGAGGAGGCGTCGCTACTCGGCATCCAGAAGGCCGCACTCGTGACGCACATCCGGCGGACGTACTACAGCGACCAGGGTCGGCCCGTGGAGACGGCGGACATCGTGGTGCCCCCGGCGCACTGCGAGATCGTCTACGAGATCCCGATCAGCCAGTAGCGGGCAGTCCTCGGCAGCTCCAAAGCACGGCATGGCCGTGCCCCCGGCGTGCCCCTTGCGTGCCCGATAGAGCGGGAAACCAGGGGGATCAGCAGTACCCAGCAGGGAGCGGGCATGGTGACGGCCCCTGACCATACGTACTGGTCAGGGGCCGTTCACCTGCGGTGGGTGTGGGATTTGAACCCACGGTGACATCGCTGCCACGACGGTTTTCAAGACCGTTCCCTTAGGCCGCTCGGGCAACCCACCCGTGCCCCGCCCGACCAGCGACGGAGCGGGGACAGCCTACCGGCTGTGGTGGGTTGGTGGTCAGTCGTGGTCGGAGGATGGGCGTCGGCAGCCGTTACATCGCGCGTAGGCCCCGGTCTGTGAAGGTGATCAGCCATTCGAAGCTTTCGTCGATGTCGGCGCTCCACTGGAAGCCGTTGGCCGACTGCAAGGTGGCGAAGCCGTGGCAGAGGCTGCGGAGGGTGCGGAGGGCGTGGTCCACGGCGGGGGGGTTGATCTCGTAGGCGTGGAGGACCGCTGTGAACGCGGCCAGGAGTCGGTGGCTCGCGGTGGCCAGTGGGTCGTCCGGGGTGGATGGTTCCACGCCGATCGTCGCGGCGTAGCGGCCGGGGTGGTTCAGGACGAAGGTGCGGAAAGCGTGGGCCGCGGCCGACAGGGCGTCGCGGCCCGCGTAGCCCTGGATCGCGACGCCGACCGCGTCCGCGGCTTGGCTCAACGCCAGGGCAGCGATGCGGCGGTTGAGGTCTTCCTGGCCGGCCACGTGCTTGTACAGGGACGGCGTGCGCACGCCCAGCCGCTCGGCCAGCGAACCCATCGTCAGATTGGCGAGGCCCACCTCGTCGGCCAGGTCGGCGCCCGCCGCGACCACGGCTGCCGGGTCCAGGCCGGCCCTAGGCACGGGCGGTGTCCGAGCGGAGGAAGGCGAGCGTGAGGGCGACCACCTCGTCGGGGAACTGGTCGTGCGGGTAGTGCCCGGCGCCCTCGATCGTCTCGAGGCGGCCGAGGCCGGGCGGCAGGGCGTCGACGATGGCCGAGCCCTCCGCGCGCGGGTCGGCCCAGTCGGGGTCGAGCGTGCCCATCACGATCAGGACCGGGCAGCGGATGTTGCCGAGCTGAGCGCCCGCGTCGGCCGGGGTGCCGCGGCCCATGCTTTGCAGTGCCTTCATCCGGCCCGGCTCGCGCAGCAGGGAGTCGATGCGGCCGAGCCGCTCCGCCCAGTGGGCCGGCTTCACGCCGGGGTAGGCCACGTCGAGGTACGAGCGCCAGAGCGGCAGGCTGCCGAACGTGCCCGCGCCGAGGAGCCGCAGCATGCCCTGTCGGAAGCGCTTGACCCGCAGGTCGCCGAGGCGGATCGACTGCTTGCGGGTGAACGGTGCCAGCTCCACGACCCCGGTGATCAGCGAGGGCTCCCGCGCCGCCGCGATGGTGGCGGCGCCGCCGGAGATCGAGTGGCCGACGAGCACGGCCGGTCCGCCCAGGTGGCGGACCACGGCGAGCAGGTCGCCGGCGATGGCGGTACGGCTCCAGGCGGGCCAGCCGACGCTGGACTCGCCGCAGCCGCGCAGGTCGACGGCGGCGACCCGGTAACCCGCCGCCACCAGCGGCGGGATCACGGAGCGGTACGCGGCGCGGCTGTCCCCCATGCCGTGCGCGAGAACGATCAGCGGGCCGGACCCGGCCACTTCGTAGGCGATCGTGCCGCCGTCGACGGCAAGGTGTTCGGTCTCGGTCATGACATCTCCAGTGGCTAACTTGATTAGCTAAAGGCTAATAGCGTTAGCTGAAGCTGTCAACGACGGACCTCAGCGGGCCCGGTCGTACGTCAGGGCCATCTCGCCCAGCTCGCCCGTCCGCTGGTGCGCGAGCCGCCACCGCGAACCCGGCAGGCCGTCCTCGAACAGCCGCTGTCCGCCGCCCGCGATCTCGGGGCAGATCAGGAGATAGAGCCGGTCGATCAGATCCGCCGAGAGGAGCGCCTTGATGACGGTCGGGCTGCTGTTGACGAGGATGTCGCCCTCGCCCGTGGCCTTGAGATCGGCGATGACATCGGCGGCCGGCGCGTTCACCATGCGGGTGCGTTCCCACGGCGCTTCGGTCACGGTGGTCGACAGGACCACCTTCTCCGTGTCGACCAGCCATTTCGCGTAGCCGCGATCACGCGGATCGGCGTTCTCGTCCTCGGCGACCGTGGGCCAGAAGCCCAGGAATCCCTCGGCGTTGCGCCGCCCGAGCAGCGCCGTCGTCGCCCCCTCCCAGATGCGGGTGAGGTGATCCCGCGCGACCTCGGTGGTCGCGTACCGGACGATGGCGCCCGCGTCGCCGGGCCCGCCGGGGCCGTTGTAGCGCCCGTCGAGGGTGAGGCCGATGTTCGCCGTCACCTTGCGCGCACTTGCGGTCGTGGTCGTGGAGTTGGTCATGGCTGGACTTCCGTTTCTTCGGATGGTTCGGATTGATCGGATTGTTCGGATGCGGAGTGAACGGCGGTGGCGAGGTGGCCGAGGCTCTGGCCGAAGCCGATCTCGATGCCCGCGATGAAGTCCGCGGAGTCGACGGCGCTGTCGGTGATCCGGTAGCGGACGTCGAGGTCCGTACCGATCGCGGTGGGCCGGAGGTCGAAGTCGACGTGGGCGGTGAAGGCGGCGCTGCCGTCGGGGAGTTGCGGGGAGAGCCGGTAGGCCAGGCGCTCAGCGGGAAGGGCGTCCTCGACGACACCCTCACCCCGCCCGGCGACCACGTCCGAGCCGTCGGTGTCGTCGACGTCGCGATATTCCAGGACGATCCGCCCGCCCGGCCGCGCCTCGAAGACCAGCTCGGAGACGTGGAGATCGTCGGGCGTCCACCAGCGGGAGAGCAGCGCCGGCTCGGTCAGATGGCGCCAGATCAGCTCGGGGTGGCCCGTCAGCGACCGGTGGAAGCTGAACGAGCGGCCGTCGGCCCAGCCCGACGCCTCCGCGGCCGACCGCTCCGCGTCGAGGCTGTGCCCGTAACGGTCGTAGGTCACCTGCGGCCCACCGGCCTGTTCCGTGATGTCGGCGAGCCGGACCAACGCAGCCGCCAGGTCGCGCAGGGGAGCGGACCGGAGTGCGTAGACCCGGCGCTGGCCGGTGCGCCGGGAGGTGACGACGCCTGCGCGCTCAAGAGTCTGAAGGTGCTTGGTCGTCTGCGGCTGGCGCGCCTCGGCGAGCTGGGCGAGCACGCCGACCGGGCGTGGCCGCTCGGCCAAGAGGCTCACGAGCCGCCAGCGGGCCGGGTCGGCCAGGGCGGTGAGGAGTTCGTCCATGGCCTCGAGTATTCTCCATGACGAATATTCTTGTCAAGGAATATCTTCCATCTCGCCCCGGCGTATTGACGGCCCCTCAGGCCCGCGTGCAGCATTGATGGAACCTGTACGTTCCTGTTGTTTACTGTGCGGGAATGTTCCCGCGATCGGTGGCTGCCGGCGATGAACGCTCGAATGCTCAGGCTCCACGCGAAGGCCCTGGCCGTACTCCTCGTCGGCTGCCTGCTCACCGCGTTCTCACCACCCGGCCCGGACCTCCACGCGAGCGGAGACACGAGCGCCGGTAATCCGTTCGTCGACGGGTGGTACGCCGACCCGGACATCGCCGTGTACGACGACACCTACTGGGTCTACCCCACGACCTCCAGGGCGTACGAGGAGCAGACATTCCTCGACGCCTTCTCGTCGACCGACATGGTCAACTGGACGAAGCACAGCAACGTGCTGACGACGGACGCCATCTCCTGGGCCGAGTACGCCGTGTGGGCACCCGCACCGGTCGAGCGGAACGGCAAGTACTACCTGTTCTTCGCCGCCAACGACATCCAGAACGACTCCAGCCTCGGCGGCATCGGCGTCGCGGTGTCGGACAAGCCGGAGGGCCCGTACGCAGACGCCATCGGCCGGCCCCTGATCGGGCAGTTCCACAACGGCGCACAGCCCATCGACCAGGACGTCTTCATCGACGACGACGGTCAGGCGTACATGTACTACGGAGGCTGGGGACACGCGAACGTCGTCAAGCTCAACGACGACATGACCAGCCTCGGCACCTTCGCCGACGGCAGTACGTACAAGGAGATCACGCCCGCGGACTATGTCGAGGGCTCGCAGATGTTCAAGCGCGACGGCATGTACTACCTGATGTGGTCCGAGGGAGGCTGGACCGGTCCGGACTACTCGGTCTCGTACGCCATGTCGGACTCCCCGACCGGCCCCTTCGTCAAGATCGAGAAGGTGCTCGCCCAGGACCCGTCGGTGGCCAAGGGCTCCGGTCACAACTCCGTCGTCAATGTGCCCGGCACGGACATCTGGTACATCGTCTACCACCGCAGGCCGCTCAGCGAGAGCGCGGGCAACAACCGCCAACTCGCCTACGACCGTATGTACTTCAACGCCGACGGCACAATCCGTCCCGTCACGATGCGGGTCGGGGACAACTTCGCCGACGGCAACGCCCTGGGGTGGAAGACGTACGGCGGATCGTGGTCGGCCGACGGCGGACGCTACCGCGCGGCCAGTTCGCCGGGTGGCAAGGCGCTGCTCGACACCGACTTCGCCGACTTCACCTACGACGCCGACGTCACGGTCACCTCGCGGCACGGTGACGCGGGCCTGGTGTTCCGCGCCACGCGGCCGTCGGTCGGCGTCGACAGCTACACGGGGTACTACGCGGGGATCAGTCCGGCGGGCAAGGTGGTACTCGGCCGGGTGAACGACTCCTGGACGCCGCTGGAGTCCGTCAGCATGCCTCTCCCCGCCGGATCGACGCATCGGCTGCGGGTCTCGGCGGTGGGGTCCACGATCCAGGTGTACGTGGACGACATGGCCACGCCCAAGATCTCGGTGACCGACGGCACGTACCGCGGCGGAGCCACGGGTGTACGGGTCTTCAACACCGCCGCCGACTTCGACAACGTGTCCGTCGAGAAGGCGGGAGAGCCGACGGCCGGATGAGCTGGCGGCCGGATGAGCCGAGCGCCGGACGAGCCGCCGGACGGACGAGCGACCGCCGGATGAGCCGCCGGACGCCCGGCACACGGCCGTAGTTCGATCCGGACCGCGACCCTCCGCGCCGGGCCTACCGGCTTCGCCGACGATGGTGGGTCATGATCGGCGATGGTCGGCGGCCGGTCGGCCCAGGGGCGGCGTAAGGGAGTTTGCCGTGGACATCCTGCTGGTCGCGAGTGCCTTCAACAGTCTGACCCAGCGCGTCTTCGCCGAACTCGTGGACCGGGGTCACTCGGTCCACGTGCAACTGGCCCTGGGCGACGAGCCGTTGCGGGAGGCCGTCCTCCGTACCGCGCCGGATCTCGTCGTCGCGCCCATGCTCAAGACCGCGATCCCCGCCGACATCTGGTCGAGCCATGTCTGTCTGATCGTCCATCCGGGACCGGTCGGCGACCGCGGGCCGTCCTCCTTGGACTGGGCCGTCCACACCGGCGCCACCGACTGGGGGGTGACGGTCCTCCAGGCGGCGCGGGAGATGGACGGCGGGGACGTCTGGGCCTCGGTCCCTTGTCCGTTGCCGGCCGTCGGGAAGAGCGACCTCTACCGCAACGAGATCGCGGACGCCGCCCTGGAGGCCGTGCTGCTCGCCGTGGAGCGCTTCGCCTCAGGGACGTACGTTCCATACGTTCAGCCGCCGCAGGGCACCGCGGGAGGGGACACGGCGGCGTGCGGCCGGCCGTACTTCGACCAGAGCCTCCGGCGTATCGACTGGGCGTCCGACCCGACGCAGACCGTCGTAAGGAAGCTGCGCGGCGCGGATTCGCAGCCCGGCGTGCTGGATGAACTCCTCGAAGAGGAGTGGTACTTGCACGGCGGCCACGCCGAGGACACCCTGCGGGGGCGGCCGGGCGAGCTGATCGCCACCAGGTCCGGCGCCGTCTGCCGGGCGACCGTCGACGGTGCGGTGTGGATTCCGGAGCTGCGCCCCCGCCGTAAGGAGGGCGGCCCGGTCACGTTCAAGCTGCCGGCCACTCTGGCCCTCGGGGACCGGCTGCCCGCGCTTCTGGAGATCGCCGCGCCCTGGGAGCTGCCCGACGGGCGGCGTACGTGGAGTGACATCCGCTACCGCGAGGCGGGCGCGGCCGGCTTCCTCGCTTTCTCCTTCGCCGGCGGGGCGATGAGTACGGAGCAGTGCCGGCGCCTGCTCACGGCGTACCGGTTCGCCTGTGCACGGCCGACGTCCGTGCTGGTGCTCGGCGGGAGCCGTGACTTCTTCTCCAACGGCATCCATCTGAACGTCATCGAGGCGGCCGACGACCCCGCGCGGGAGTCGTGGGAGAACATCAACGCCATGGACGACCTGGTGGAGGCTCTGCTGACCACCACGGACCGGCTGCTCGTGAGCGCGCTCGGCGGCAACGCCGCTGCGGGCGGCGCCATGCTGGCCCTGGCCGCCGACGAGGTCTGGTGCCGGAGCGGAGCCGTACTCAACCCGCACTACCGGCTGATGGGGCTCTACGGGTCGGAGTACTGGACGTACACGCTGCCCCGCCGCGTGGGCGACGAGGAGGCGCGGCGCCTGACCGGCCGCGCACTGCCGGTGACGGCTGCCCGCGCGCACGAGATCGGGCTGGTGGACGTCGTCGTCGACAGCTCGCCCCAGGACTTCGGCACGGTGGTCGCGAGCCGCGCCGCGCGCCTCGCGTCGGCGCCGTCGACGAGTCGGCGCATCGGCGAGAAGAAGGCGGCGCGCGAACGGGACGAGGCCGTCGAGCCGCTGAGCGCGTACCGGGAGAGGGAACTCGCCGAGATGCACAGCACGTTCTTCGACCCCGGCGCGCCGTACCACGCGCTGCGGGCCGCCTTCGTAAGGAAGACGAAGCCGACGTCGACACCGCGGCATCTTCTTAAGGAGGGGGCGTCGCGGATGGACACCGTCCGGCACGGGTGAGGACGCACGGCGCGGGTCGCCTCGCGCGTGAGGGCGTACGGCGGAACGTAGGCGAACTGTCCCGCCCGCTACAGCAGCCGTTCGAAGCAGAGCGAGTTGTCCGAGTCCGCGTAATGACCGAAGCGCGGGATCGGTCCATAGCCGGAGCGCGTGTAGAAGCGGACCGCGTCGGGCTGCGCATCTCCCGTCTCCAGACGCAGACGTGACCACCCCTGGCCACGCGCCCAGTCCTCCAGCGCGAGCAGGACGCGCGCCGCGACGCCCGTCCCCCGGGACGCCGGGGCGACGTACATACGCTTGATCTCGCCGACGCCCGCGCCGAGGGCGCGCAGCCCGCCGCAGCCGACGGCGGGCCCGTCGTCCTCGTACGCTACGAAGAAGACCGCGATGTCCGTCTCCGACGGCGGAACGCCGGGTTCGCTGTCCGGGGTCCCGTACCGCTCGGCGATCTCCACCCGCTGCCGTCCGCGCAGGGCGGCGGCGTCCCGGTCGTCCCACGCGACCTGTTCGATCTTCATGCGGCGAATTCTGCTGAACGTGTGTTTCAGGCGGGTGAAGCGGGGGCGGGCCGCGTCGCACTCCTCGCGTCCGCGCCCGCGCCGGAATATTGGTTCCCTCGTCCTGTCGATCGCGGGCCTTCCCGTTCGCCGTTGTCAGTGAGGCCGCCGACAGGGGCGGCGCCGGCGTACGAGAGAAGGAAACGCGCGATGCGAAAGCTGATGGTCACCACATTCGTCTCCCTCGACGGGGTCATGCAGGCGCCCGGTGGCGGTGACGAGGACCGGGACGGCGGATTCGAGCACGGGGGATGGTCCGTGCCGCACTTCGGGCCGGATCTGATCCAGCGGATGACCGACCTGGTGCGCCGCGCCGACGCGCTGCTCGTCGGGCGCAGGACGTACGAGATCTTCGCGGCCACCTGGCCGCTCGCCGAGGCCGACGACCCGATCGGGTCGAAGATGAACGGCATGCGGAAGTACGTCGCGTCGCGGACACTGGACACCGTGTCGTGGCAGAACTCGACGCTGCTGACGGGCGACGTCGCCGAGGCCGTCGCCCGGCTCAAGCAGGAGGGCGACGGCGAGATTCAGGTCCACGGCAGCGGTGATCTGCTCCAGACGCTGATCGAGAACGACCTCGTGGACGAGTTCCATGTGCTGGTCTTCCCGGTGCTCGTCGGCTCCGGCAAGCGCCTCTTTGGGAGGGGCACCGTCCCGGCCGGGCTGAAGCTCGTCGACACGGCGAGGTCCGAGAGCGGCGTCGTCATCAGTACGTACGCGCGGGCGGGCAAGGTCGAGTACGGGGCCATGGGCCCGGAAACCGGCAACTGGTGATCGGGGAGCAGCGACCGCCAACAGAGCAATCGGGCAGCCGGTGAAAGACGGGCAGAACGGACCGGAGGACGGGCACCATGCCGCAGTACGCGATTCTGATCTACGAGAAGGAGACCCCGGGCGGCGTCGCAGACATCCCGCCCGACGTCATGGAGGCCAACCTGCGCGCCGGCGAACAGATCGCCGCGATGGGCGTGCGTGTCGTCCACGAGCAGGGGCTTGAGCCCAGCGGGGCCGCGCGGACGATTCACAAGGACGGGCTGGTCACCGACGGGCCGTTCATCGAGAGCAAGGAAGTGATCGCGGGGTTCTTCGTGATCGAGACGGAGGACCTCGAAACGGCGGTCGCCGTCGGCAAGTTGCTCCCGATCATGGACGGCGCCGTCGAGGTACGGCCCCTGCTCCCCGTCGAGTGACGCCGAGTGCCGTCGAGTGAAGCGGCGGTCCGCCACGCCGTCGAGGACGCGCACCGTCGCGAGTGGGCCTCCGTGCTCGCCGCGACGGTACGCGTCACCCGCGACCTCGACCTGGCGGAGGAGTGCGTCCAGGACGCGTACGCCGCCGCCCTCGTCGACTGGGCGCGCGGCGGCGTACCGGACAGGCCCGGCGCCTGGCTGACGACCGCCGCGCGGCACAACGCCCTCGACGCGCTGCGCCGAGCCAGGACCCTCCGGTCGAAGCTGCACCTGCTGGTCGAGCCCGACGACCACGCCGGACTCGTACCGTCCGGACCCGAACCCTCCGGACCCGACCCGGCACCCGGACCCGCGCCGGCTCCCGACGACCGCCTCCGGCTCGTCTTCCTCTGCTGCCACCCCGCACTCGCCCCCGCCGCCCAGATCGCCCTCACCCTGCGTCTCGTCTGCGGCGTCCCTACCCCCGACATCGCGAAGGCGTTCCTCGTCTCCGAATCCACGATGGCGGCCCGTCTCACCCGCGCCAAGAAGAAGATCGTGGCCGCGCGCATCCCCTTCCGGATGCCCGCCCCCGCCGAGCTGCCCGACCGCCTCGACCCCGTCCTCACCACCATCCATCTCCTCTTCACCACCGGCCACACCGCACCCGCGGGCCCCGCGGTGACCAGGGACGACCTCGCCGGACGCGCGCTCGATCTGGCCCGGCTGCTGTACGGCCTCCTGCCGGACGAGCGGGAGGTACGGGGGCTCCTGGCGCTGCTCCTCGCCAACCACGCCCGCCGGGCCACCCGTACGACCGAGAACGGGCGCCCCTCGCTGCTGGCGGAGCAGGACCGTACGGCCTGGGACCGGGAAGCCATCGCCGAGGCGCACGAGTTGGTCCTCGGCGCGCTCCGGGGCGGCGGCCCCGGCCGGTACGCGCTCCAGGCGGCCATCGCCGCGCTGCACGCGTCTGCGCCGACGTACGCCGAGACGGACTGGGCACAGATCCTGGTCCTGTACGACGCGCTGCTGGCGGTCTGGTCGTCGCCGGTGGTCGCGCTCAACCGGGCCGTGGCCGTCGCCATGGTTGAGGGACCGGCGACCGCGCTGGCCGAGGTCGAGGCGCTCGAACAGGACGAACGCCTCGCCGGCTACCGCTATCTGCCCGCCGTCAAGGCCGATCTGCTGCGCCGTCTGGGGCGGTCGGCGGACGCCGCCGTCGCGTACGAGCGGGCCGTCGCGCTGGCCGACAACGACGCCGAGCGCGCCTTCCTCACCGACCGCCTCACGGAGTGCCGCGCGGCCGGGGAGTGATCGCCGGGACAACCTCTACCGGTGCTTCGTGAACTCCGCCGTCCCCAGTGTCGTGAACCACGAGCGGATCGTCGCCACGTCGTCGGTCTTCGCGAGCGAGAGCAGTAGAAGGATGCGCGCCTTCTGCGGGCTGAGGTCGGCCGCGCCGACGACCGCGCCGCCGCTCTCCTTGTCGTAGACGGCGCCGTTGCCCGTACGGGTCGTGGACGCGAACACCACGCCCTGCTTGGTGGCGTCGGTGCGGGCCGCCGACATCGACGAGGAGATACCGCCCGCGCCCGTACCCGCCGTGACGACACCGTCCGCGCCCGCGTCGGCGAAGGCCTTCACCGCCTCGCCGCCCGCGCCCTGGTAGCTGTAAGCGATCTCGACCTTGGGCAGATCCTTCTCCGCGATCCTGCCGACGTCGAACGGCGTACGCCAACTCGACCTGCCGCACTTCTCCAGCCGCGCGGGCGCCCTGTTGATCCGGACCCGGTCCTGGTCCACCACGCCCAGCGACCCACTCGCGCCGCTGTTGAAGGTGTCCATGCGCAGCGCGTCCGTCTTGCGCACCTCGCGCGCCGCCTGGATCTCGTCGTTGAGCATGATGACGCTGCCGAAGCAGGTGGTCTTGCGGCTGGCCGCGAGCTGGATCGCGTTGTAGAGATTCGCGGGGCCGTCCGTACCGAGGACGGTCCACGGGCGCATCGCCCCGGTCAGGACGACCGGCTTGTCACTGCGGACGGTGAGGTCGAGCCAGTAGGCGAACTCCTCCATCGTGTCCGTGCCGGTGGTGACGACGGCCGCGTCATTCGTACGGAGGGCGTTGTCGACCGCCAGGGTCAACTGGCGGAAGTCCGCCATGGAGTAGCTGCCGGAACCCTTGTTGCCGAACTGCGTGGTGGACACGTCGGCGATCTCGTTCACCTCCGGCCGGAGGTCGCCGACCAGTTCGGAAACGGGGATCTTGCCGGACTGGTAGTCCTGGAAGTCCACCCGGCTCTCGCTCACACCGGCGATGGTGCCGCCGGTGCCGATGACCGCCACCTTCGGTCGCTTGACCGGGGACCTGTCCCTTTCGGCGGCGGTGGCCGTGCCGGCGGTCAGGGCGACGACCGCCGTCAGCAGGGCGGTTCGACGCAGGATTCCTCGCATGCCGTACCTCTTCCAGACGGACTGAAGGGCTGCTCACGCCCGATCTGGAGAAGGTGACCGAGGCATATTTCACGGCGCGGCTGTGGCGGTTAATTCAGCGTTTCGCCCAGGTCTCACCGAGAGACGAGAGATGGGGCGCCCATCTGGGCGCCCCATCCGGACGTGTTGGCCACGTGCCGCCTTCTTGATACGGCCTCCGCCTACCGCGTGCCCGCGTCCTGCCGCGTGCCCGCGTCCTGCCTCGTACCTACTGCGTATCGCCCTTGCGCTCGCCCAGCGTGACGTCGACCTGCGACTCCTTGCCGCCACGCGTGTACGTGATCTTGATCTTGTCGCCCGGCTTGTGCGTCCAGATCTCGCTGATCAGCGTCGGTCCGCTGTCGATCGGCACATCGTTGAACTTCGTGATCACGTCACCCGACTTGAGCCCCGCCTTCGCGGCCGGCCCGTCCGGTGTCACCGCCGGGGTGCCGCCCCCGCCGTCGCCGGAGATCGTCGCGCCGTCGCCGCCCTCCGCCATGGAGACCGTCGCGCCGATGACCGGATAGACGGGCTGCCCGGTCTTGATCAGCTCCCCGGCGACCGTCTTCGCCTGGTTGATCGGGATGGCGAAGCCGAGGCCGACCGAGCCCGACTGGGCCCCGCCGCCACCGCCGCCACCGCCCGAGGGCTGGATGGCGGAGTTCATCCCGATGACCGCGCCCCGCGCGTCCAGCAGCGGGCCGCCGGAGTTGCCGGGGTTGATCGAGGCGTCCGTCTGGAGGGCGCTCATGTACGAGTTCTTGTCACTCGTACCGTCACCGGAGGCCACCGGGCGGTTCTTGGCGCTGATGATGCCCGTCGTGACGGTGTTGGAGAGCCCGAACGGCGCCCCGATCGCGATCGTCGAGTCACCGACGGCCACCTGGTCCGAATTGCCCAGGGCCAGCGGCTTCAGCCCGGACGGCGGGTCCTTCAGCTTCACCACGGCGACGTCGTAGCCCTCGGCGCGGCCGACCACCTCGGCCGCGTACTCCTTGCCGTTGGAGAACGTCGCCGTCAGGTCCCCGCCGTCGGCGGCCGACGCCACGACGTGGTTGTTCGTAAGGATGTGGCCCTGCTTGTCGTAGATGAAGCCGGTGCCCGTACCGCCGTCGCCGCCCTGGGCCTGCGCCGTGATGGTGACGACGCTCGGGAGCGCCTTGCCGGCCACCGCCGCCGTACTGCCCGCCTCACGCTTCAGCGCCGGGGCGTCGGCCGCCGAGACCGTGCTCGAACCACCGCTGACGCTGTTGTCGCCGTTACGGTCCGCCGCCCAGTAGCCGATCCCGCCGCCGACCACACCGGCGACCAGCGCCGCCGCGAGCACGGCCGCCATCAGGCCGCCGGGGCGCTTACGCGAGGGCTGCGGGCCGGACGCGGGCGGCTCGCCCCAGCCGCCACCGCCACCGCCTCCGTAGTGAGGCTGCGACGGCGGGGGCGGGGGCGGCGGCCATCCCGCGTCGGGGGCGGAGCCGGTGGACCCCGACGAGTTGGGGAGATACGCCGGTACGGCGCCGGGCAGCTGCGTCGTGGGCTCGGCTCCCTGACCGGGCTCGCTGGCCCGGCCGGGCTGCTCGGGGTACGGCGGCGGGGCCTGCTGCTGCGCGGCCGGGTGGGGAGGTGCCGGGTGCCGCTCCGCCTGGTGCCGCTGATCGTGGGTGGACTCCCCCGGAGCGGACGCGGGCGTGCCCTCGGGAGCGGCAACCGGCACGGGAGGTACGGACGGGGCGGACGGGACCGCTGTGCCCTCGTTCTCGGTGCTCACAGTCTTTTACTCCTCAGGTTCCACATCAGTCTTCGGCAAGAGTTCCGCTGTTTTCCGCCGCGTTCAGGTGTCGGCACATGCCCTTCGACATGTACACGTCTCTCGTACGTCGCTGCCCTCAGCTTTTCCCACAGCACGTCAGGCCACGGTAAGCAGGACCTGTGTGTCTCCCCGCCATCCTTTATTACTGGACAAACGGGGCGCATCCGCAGTGCGCTCCAGGAGGGGCACCGCCCCACGCTTACCCCGTCCCGGTGACACCATGGCGGGGTGACTCAAGCACGGCAGCACAACATCCAGGTCGTCGCCCACCGAGGAGCCTCCGAGGACGCCCCTGAACACACTCTGGCCGCCTACAAGAAGGCCATCGAGGACGGCGCCGACGCACTGGAATGCGATGTGCGGCTGACCGCCGACGGACACCTCGTGTGCGTACACGACCGCCGTGTGAACCGCACCTCCAACGGACGCGGCGCCGTCTCCGCCCTGGAGCTCGCCGATCTGGCCACCCTCGACTTCGGCTCGTGGATGGAGAACATGGACAGTGAGGAGAGCCCGGACTGGAAGGACCGCTCCCTCACCTCCGTACTGACGCTGGAGCGCCTGCTGGAGCTCGTCGCCGACACCGACCGGCGCATCGAACTCGCCATCGAGACCAAACATCCCACCCGCTGGGCCGGACAGGTGGAGGAGCGGCTGCTCCACATGCTGGCGCGCTTCGGGCTCGACGGCCCGGCGCCCGGCGAGGCGCCGGACTCCTCCCCCGTACGCATCATGAGCTTCTCGGCCCGGTCGCTGCACCGCATCGCCGACGCCGCGCCGCAGTTGCCGACCGTCTATCTGATGCAGTTCGTCTCGCCCCGGCTGCGCGACGGACGGCTGCCGGCGGGCGCCCGGATCGCCGGACCCGGTATCCGCATCGTGCGCAACCAGCCGGGCTACGTGGAACGGCTTCACAAAGCGGGCCACCGTGTCCACGTCTGGACGGTGAACGAACCGGAGGACGTCGAACTCTGCGCGCGCCTCGGAGTGGAGGCAATCATCACCAACCGCCCCAAACAGGTGCTGTCCCAACTGGGGCGCCTTGCCTGACTTGTCGGGGATTGGGGAGTACGCGGGATGACACGGAGTACACCGGCGCGTTCGGTACGTGTTCGATCCTGTTGAGTGCGTCACCGACCTTTCCTTGGCCGGTTTCCGGTCCAGGCCATTGGGGCATTCACACCGTGGCGTGGGGCAAAGGAGGTCTCGGGGGTGGCATTTGTGGTGGCACAGGAAGTGCCCACGTCGTCGAGCATGGCCGTTCCCCATGGCCCTGCGGGCGTGGGACAGGCAAGGCATCGGATGCGCGAGGAGCTGCGCGGCCGAGGGCTGTCGGACGCGGTTGTCGACGACGCCGTACTGATCCTCTCCGAGTTGCTCAGCAATGCCTGCCGGCACGGCAGACCGCTGGGCCGGACGGAGATCGGTGACGGAGACGTACGCGCCGCCTGGGAGGTCGACCCGGTCGGCCGGCTGACGGTGGAGGTGACGGACGGTGGCGGCCCGACCCGCCCCGTTCCGGCCACACCTTCGGTCACCGCACGCGGCGGCCGGGGGCTGAACATCATCACCTCGCTCGCCGAGGAGTGGGGCGTACGGGACAGCGTGCCCGGCGAGGTCACGGTGTGGGTGCTCGTCACCGAAGGACACCGTCACGATGATTTCTCTACGCGCGTCGCTGTCCCTGAGCTGGCCTTCGGCGACACCTTCGACACGGTCGACGACCTGAGCTGACACCCCGGGCCGGTGAATGGGCCGACGGACGGGTTGGCGGACGGGCCGACGGGCAGATCGACGGACCGGTCGGCGGACCGATCTTCAGGCGCGTCGGCAGGCGGAGTCCGTACGTGCCGTCCTGCCCGCCTTCCCCCGACAGGGCGTTGCGCCCACGGCACTACGCGGTACGGCTAGGCTCGCGCCCGACACCGCACTGCCGCTATCGGGAGAAGCCCACCATGGCCAAGAAGCGCCCCCAGACCAAGGCCGCGAAGGCTCAGTCCGCGAAAGCTCAGCTCACGGACGGGCCGATTCCGGTCGTGGGGGCCCGCGAGCCCTGCCCGTGCGGCTCGGGCCGCCGCTACAAGGCCTGTCACGGCCGGGCCGCCGCGCAGGCCGTCACCGAGCTGGTCCAGCGCCCCTTCGACGGGCTGGCCGGCGAGTGCGACTGGATCGCGCTGCGCGAGCTGGTGCCCGCCGCGACCGCCGAGCTGACCCTCAAGGGCGGGCCGCCGGATGGCGTACCGTCCGTGACGCTGGCGACCGTTCTGCCGATGGCCTGGCCCGCGCTGCGCCGCGACGACGGCTCCGTGCTGCTCGCCCTCCAGAACGACACCTCGTCCGGTGACCTCAGCCGCGACCTCGCGGACACGCTCCAGCGGGCGCTGAGCGCCGAGCCGGGCAACCCGGTGGCGGCGCAGCGCGTGCCGGCCGACGGGCCGCGCCTTCAGGACCTGCTGGACCCGTCGGCCGACTTCGCGCCGGTCGTCCACACGGGCTTCGAGTTCTGGGTGCCGGACGCCGAGAACGCGACCCCCGACGTAGCCGCGTCGCTGGAGCGCGCCAACGCCGCCGCGATCCCGACGGTGAGGCTCACCGGCGTGGACGCCGCGTACTGGTGCGAGACGCCGGACAAGAACCATCTGCGCTGGGTCATGCCGCACCCCGAGGAGAAGCTGCTCGACGCGCTCGCTCGGCTGCATGCCGCCGGGACGTCCAGCCTCGGCGAGGGGACCCGGCTGGTCGGCTCTTTCCGGGCGCACGGGCTCACGGTCCCCGTCTGGGACCTGCCGAGCGCGATGCGCGCCGAGGACTGCGAGAAGCCCGCGGCGGAGCTCCAGGAGCGCCTGGCCGCCGCTCTGGCGGCGGACGCGCCGCTGACCGGCGACGAGCGCCGGGCGCGCGGCGGGCTCACGAACCGCCAGGTGACGCTCAGCTGATGCTCAGATAAGGCTCAAGAAATTCGTCGCCCACGGTGACAGTCGTCACAACTGCCCGTACCGGCAAGTAATTTCTTGTCCGAATACATCAGATCGAATTTGCTAACCGCCGATCTCTTGTTACCGTTCTAGAAGCCCGGTCGCTGGTGCATCCCCCGTCGCCAGCGACCGGGCGTCTTCGTTCCCCGGGAGTGTTCAGTGAAATTTCCGGAGTGAACACTGCAGAGTTGTCGCGCCGTTGCGGCGCCTCTCGGCCGTCGCTTCCGCGAACCGGCCGGAAATCTCAACTGACCGACGGAGCAGGCGAGTTGCTGCCGGACCTGAGCAACAGCGGCCCGGTTCCGTCGGCACTTCCCGCGAACTCCGCGACCGCCCAGTACCGCGTGGGCTTTCCCCGGTTGCGTTCACGCGGAGTTTCACAAGAACCTGGCTCGTCGCCGCCTCGCACCGTGCAGTGGGACTGCACCGTCCGCCCGCCGGGACCCATCAGGCTGAGCACGGAACGCAATTCCTCACCCGATGCATTCCGGTAGTACGTACGGCCCCAGGTGTCCCCGTTCTCGGTGAGAACACAGGTCTGGGCCTCGATCCCGTCACGCGACGTGAGCGCCGGACCGCAGTGCTCGACGGCCGCCACATCGCCGTTCGCGGCTTCTTGGAGGTCAGGGGCGGCGGGGGCCGGAGCTGCGGCGCCCGGGGCGGGGGCGGATGCCGGAGGCACCGCACGGCCGGCGGCGGGGCCGCCCGCGGGGCCCGCCGAGGCGGCCAGCGGCAGGAGGGTGCTGAACACCACGACGGTGGCGAGCCCGATCACACGGAGATTCATGGGGCCCACCTGCCGCTGCCGAAAAGATCTTGACCGTCGGCCGACGATATCGGCGAAATCGGGCCACCCGACGCGCCGCGCTCGCGTTTCCCGTACAACCCGGGCTCGCTCACACCCGTACGAGTGACAGCCCCACGGAAACCGGGCCGCGTCTCGCAGGCGCGGCCCGGCATGCCAAGGCGTACGCACGCACCCGGGTGGTGCGTACGTACGCCCCCTCAGGGTTCAGTACGCGAGCCTGCTGCCGCCGTCCGGCGCGCTCGTGCTCGCCTCGACCAGCGCGTCCACGACCGCCTCCACGTCCGGCAGCCACGGTGACGCCGAACCGGGCAGTGGCGCCCGCTCCCAGCGCACCTGACCGCCGACCGCCTCGGACGGCGGGAGCACCAGATAGCCGCCCTCGCCGTGGAAGCGGAGCGAACTGGGCACCCAGTCCTTGGCGAAGAGCAGCTCGCCGAGCCGCTCCAGGGTGTACGGGGCGACCAGCAGCGACCAGCGGGTGGGAGTCGCCACGACCGGGCCGAGGCGCATTCCCATCTCGTCCAGTGCCACCAGCGCACGCTCCCCGGCGGCAGCGGGCAGACTCACCGCGCACGGCGCGGTGCCTCCGGTGGCCATCACGATCGGGGCCGCCGGCCGGTTCGCCCACCACCAGCGCACCATGCGCGCGTCGGTGGTCGCGGCCAGCAGGCCGGGGTCGAAGGGGTGCGCGCCGGGTACGGCGCACTCGGGATCCGGGCAGGCGCAGCCGCGGCCACGGTCACCCCGGCCGCCGGACGTCTTCAGGCCGGCTCCGGGAAGTACGGGCCACTGCCACGCCGTGGCGCACGTCAGTGCCGCTTCGAGTGGGGCAGGCATCCCCTTGCGCCTGAACAGGAGCCTGCGTCGCCTTCCGAGGATCTCGCGCATGAGCGCTCGTTCCTTTCCGTTGAACGCCGAGGTCCACATGCCACACCGGTAAATCTGTGTGCATGGCTTCACTGTGCGTATCGCTGTGCGTACAGTCGACGCATGTCGTCGACGCTCCGCCGCCCCTTTGGACGGGGCACAGTCGGACTTCGCCAACCTGCGGCTGGGCTCACCGCTCCTGGGCCGAACGCAGTCTGTCTTCGTTAACGCGTAGCGACGGGTGGCGCACTCAATGGTCTGTCGATCTTGCTGTGACAGCCCCGCCGCTCCGGGATGGCGCGCGGGCTACGGCGGTTAAGACGCCGAAGCCGTCCGTCAGGTTCCGGGGCAGTCCCAACTGCCCCTGTCCGTCACCGTTTACGTACCCATCACGTGCGGGATGACGCTCCTCCACGAGGTCACCCGCACTTCACCGGGGAGCCTCTGTCGAGTTCCCTCAGTCGATCGCAGAATACTGCGCTGGGGTCATTTTCTCGCCAAGATAACCGTCGCACAGACACCAGTAGTTCCGCCAGGACAATGCTGGACATCGCCTCAGTTGTGCGTGTACATGTGGATGCACTGATAGTGGCGCAGTATCACCTGGTGGTTTGCGATGCTATTGCGCGAAACGCACCAGTCAGAAAGCCGGTAGCCATGAGCGCTCCGCACATGCCGAAAGTGGCTGGAATCGATTCAGCAGTTCCGGCCCCCGCGCACACTGCCCCGCCCCTCGACGAGTCCGTCGGCGCGCCCGTGGTCATGATCCAGGACCGGCTGGCCGGCTGGGTCTCGGATCTGACCACCCTCCACGAACTCACGGAACGCCTGGCCAAGACGGGTTCGGTCGACGCGGCGCTGGGTGAGGTCGTACGGGCGGGAGCCGCCCTCGTCGGCTCCTCGCGCGGTCTCGTCGTCCTCGAACCGGCGCCCCGCGCGGCCGAGCACACCCCCCGTACCACCGTCGGACTCGGCCTGAGCCACGCCGACCTCGGCCAGCTGGAGACCGTACCGCGCGACGCGACCTCCTACGGACGGCTGCTCGACGATACCGGGGAACCCAGGGCGGCGGCCGAGTCCGTCGGCGACGTGCTCGGCGATCCGGACCTCGACCCGCTCCACCGCGACGTCGCCCGCCGGCTCGGCTACGCCGCCACGTACGCGGTCTCCCTGACGGCCGAGACGGCGGGACTGATCGGCGCCGCGGTCTGGTTTTACGACGAACCCGCCGAACCGGTGGAAAGACAGCGCCATCTGGTGGGTCTGTACGTCCGGTACGCCTCCGAACACCTGGCGCGGCTCCTGGAGCTGGAGACCGCCCGCGCCCGCGCGGCCACGATCGCCGACGAGCTGCTGCCCAGCCGGCTCCCCCGCGTACCCGGGGTACGGCTCGCCGTACGGCACCGTACGAGCGGGCACGGCGGCGGCGACTGGTACGACGCGCTGCCCCTGCCCGAGGGCGCCCTCGGGCTGGCCGTCGGGTCGGTGAGCGGGTCGGGGCCGAGCGCCATGGCCGCCATGGGCCGGCTGCGCGCCTCCCTGCGGGCGTACGCCGTGATGGAGGGCGAGGACCCCGTCGCCGTACTGTCCGACCTCGAACTGCTCCTGCGGCTGACCGAACCGGCGCGCTCCGCCACCGCGCTCTTCGCCTACGCCGAACCGGCGCCGCGCAAGATCGTGCTCGCCGGGGCCGGGCACGCACCGCCGCTGATCGTGGGGGAGCGGCGGACGGAGTTCGTGGAGACGACGCTGTCCGCGCCGCTCGGGATGCTGTCCTGCTGGGAGGCACCGAGCGTGGAACTGTTTCCCGCACCAGGAGAAACGGTGCTGCTGTACACGGACGGGCTGCTGCGGCGCACCGGCGACCCGATGGACCGGGCCTTCGCGCGGCTGCACGCGGCGGCGGCGAGCGTGCCCAGGAGCCTGCGGGACGATCCGGGGGCCGTCGCCGACCACGTACTGCGGCTGGTGCTGCCCGACGGGCTCGACGAGCCCGCCCCCGGCAGCCGCCCCGAAGCGGGCGCCGAGGACGTCGTGATCCTCGCCGCGCTCTTCGACTGAAGCCGCGTTTCTCCACTGACGCCGACCGAAACGGACCGCCGCCCTCCGGCCGTCCGCCGGGCGCCCGCAGAGTTGTCCACAGGCCCCCTGGCCTGTCTCCCGTACAGACATACGATGGTGCCGGGACCCGAAAGGTCCAATGTCGTACAGAGGAGGCAGATCGTGGCCGAGGAGCTCATCCCGGAAACACCGGAGACCCCGGAATCGCTGGGAGATCAGGACACCGTGCTCGATGACGCCGACGAGGCGTCGGCCGACAAGCCCGTCAAAAAGCGCAAGAACGGCCTGTACATGAGCGTGTCCGACGAGCTGGCCGAGAACATGAAGTCGGGCTGGGCCGACACGGAGCTCCATGACCTGGAGCCCATCGCACAGGCGTCGCACACCGCGGCCCGCCGTGCGGCACTGTCCGCGCGATTCCCGGGCGACCGCCTGGTGATCCCCGCGGGCGGCCTGAAGACCCGGTCCAACGACACGGAGTACAGCTTCCGTCCCTCCACGGAGTACGCGTATCTCACCGGCGACCACACGGAGGACGGCGTCCTCGTGCTGGAGCCGACGTCCGGCGGCGACGGCCACCGGGCGACGATCTATCTCACCCCCCGCTCCAACCGGGAGAACGGCGAGTTCTGGCTGGACGGCCGCCAGGGCGAGCTGTGGGTCGGCCGCCGGCACTCGCTCGCCGAGGCCGAGCAGCTGATCGGCCTGCCCGCGAAGGACGTTCGGGAGCTGGCCCAGGCGCTGCGCGAGGCGACCGGCCCGGTGCGGGCCGTCCGCGGGCACGACGCGGCGATCGAGGCCGCGCTGGCCGACAAGGTCACGGCCGAGCGCGACGAGGAGTTGCGCGTCTATCTGTCCGAAGCGCGCGCCGTGAAGGACGACTTCGAGATCGGTGAGCTCCAGAAGGCCGTCGACTCGACCGTCCGCGGCTTCGAGGACGTCGTACGGATCCTCGACAAGGCGGAGGCGACCAGCGAGCGCTACATCGAGGGAACGTTCTTCCTGCGCGCCCGCGTCGAGGGCAACGACATCGGGTACGGCTCGATCTGCGCCGCCGGCCCGCACGCCACGACCCTGCACTGGGTGCGCAACGACGGGGACGTGCGCTCCGGCGATCTGCTCCTGCTCGACGCGGGCGTGGAGACGCACACCCTCTACACCGCCGACGTCACACGCACCCTGCCGATCAACGGCCGGTTCGACGCGTTGCAGCGCAAGATCTACGACGCGGTGTACGAGTCGCAGGAGGCCGGTATCGCGGCGGTGAAGCCCGGCGCGAAGTACCGGGACTTCCACGACGCGTCGCAGCGCGTGCTCGCCGAGAGGCTCGTCGAGTGGGGGCTGCTCGACGGACCGGTCGAGCGGGTCCTGGAGCTGGGCCTCCAGCGCCGCTGGACGCTGCACGGCACGGGACACATGCTCGGCCTGGACGTCCACGACTGCGCCGCCGCGCGGACCGAGGCGTACGTGGACGGGACGCTGGAGCCCGGTATGTGTCTGACCGTCGAGCCGGGGCTGTACTTCCAGGCGGACGACCTCACGGTGCCCGAGGAGTACCGGGGCATCGGCGTCCGTATCGAGGACGACATCCTCGTCACGGAGGACGGCAACCGGAATCTGTCGGCCGGGCTGCCGCGTACGTCCGCCGACGTGGAGGCGTGGATGGCCACCGTCAAGGCCGGCGCCGAGGCCGGCGAGCAGGGCTGAGCCGGACAGTCGTACGGCCGTAGGGCCCGGCCGCGCGTGGACGCGCGGCCGGGCCTTACGACGGACCTTTCCGACAGGCCGGACGCGACGGGTCGGACGCGGTGGGACCGAGTCGTCAGACTCCGGCGGCCGTGCCCCCCAGGGCCACCAGCGGGGTCTCCTCACGCCACTTGAGGATCTTGTCGAAGCTGATCACCGCGCCCCGCCCCGGCCGGTTCCGGCAGTGGACATGGTCGGCCAGCTGCTCGATCAGGGACAGCCCCCGCCCGTCCTCGGCGGCCGTCGGGGCGAGGGCGGCCGGTCGCCGGTCAGCGGTGCGGGAGGGGAACCCGGGCCCCGAGTCGGACACTTCGATGCGGCACTTCTCGCCGTCCAGATACGCGGTCACCCGGTACGCCCCCGGCGCCGGGGACGGTGCGCCTGGCTCCCGGTCACCGCCGGGCTCGCCGTGGCCGGCCTCACCGCCGTGCTCGACGGCGTTCGCGCATGCCTCGGTCAGCGCGATGGACAGGTCGAAGGAAATGTCGGGGTCGACGCCCGCGGTCTCCATCGTGCCGATCAGAAGACGGCGCGCGAGCGGAACGCTCGCGGCTTCGCGCCGCAAATGGAGGGACCACCAGATGCTCATGCTCCAGCCTCCTGGCCACAGCTCGACATACCGATACGTATTGCCCTTGTAGGCGAGTCGTAAGCACATCGATCACGTGAAAGAACTCATTCGGCGGACGCGCATGGACCGGCCTCCGTTGTATGGGACAGAGGGTGATCTTCCGGACCTGCCGTACGAAGCCGCCGACCGCAGTGCGATGATGACCCGGCCATGCCGGATCGTGTCGCACACACCGGAGCCGGTCTGCGGCTCCTGAGGGCCGCGGTGTTCACCGCGGTCTGTGTCGTGCTGTCCGGGACGGGACACGTGATCGCGGCCTGTCAGGCCGTCCCCTGGTGGACGCTCGTCGTCGGATTCGGCGGTGTCTTCGCCGTGGCCGCGCCGCTCGCCGGACGCGCCCGTTCACTGCCCGCCATAGCGCTCGCCCTGACGGGTGGACAGCTCGCGCTGCACACCCTGTTCGGCATGAGCCAGCATCACCTCACCATGCGTCCCGGCGCCGACGACGTACTGATCCGTATGGCGGCGAAGCTGATCTGCGGCGCCGGTCCGGCCTCGCTGAGCGCCGGTGACGCCCACCGCATCGTGACCGACGCCGGGATCGACCCCGCCACCCTCGGCGGCGGGCTCGCGCAGGGCGGCCACCTGCACGGGGGCATGTCCGCCGCGGCGACCGCCCAGGCGGCGGCCGACGGGACCGGCGGGGCGGGCGGCGCGGTGGCACTGCTGCCGGAACTGCCCAGCCTGCCCATGTTCCTCACACACCTGCTGGCCGCCCTGGCGACCGGCTGGCTCATGCGCCACGGCGACCTCGCGCTCGCCAGGCTCGCCACGCTCTCCTCCCAGGGCCTCGGCGACGGCTTCGGCGAGGCCGTCGCCGACAACGCGCGGCTGCGGGCGCTGCGGGCCGCCCTCGGTCTCGTACGGGCGCTGCGCGCCGGGCTGCCGGTCACGCCCGCCCCCGGACCGCTCGCCCGGCCCGCCCCGCGACGCGACGCCCCGCCGTCGTACGGGGAACGGACACTCCAGCATTCGGTGATCAGGCGCGGCCCGCCGGCCGTACTCGCTCTCGCCGCCTGACGCGACGACACGCCCCGTACGTAGTACGGAGGGCGGTGGCGTCGCGATGCCGACGCGTATCCGCGCACGGCTCACCGTCTCTCCCACACCGTGGAGTGTCTCTGTCATGAACGCCTCTCGTACGAACACGTCTCGTCGTGCTGTCTCACGGCCGTCCACCGCCGGCCGTACGCGCACCGCGCGCCGTGCGGCAGTCGTCGGCGGCGTCGCCGTGTCCGCCGTCGTCCTGCTCGCCGGTCCCGCCCTCGCGCACGTCGGCGTGCAGCCGGTCGGCGAGGCCGCCAAGGGCGGTTACGCGACGGTCAACTTCAAGGTGCCGAACGAGCGCGACGACGCCTCAACGGTCAAGCTCGAAGTGAACTTCCCGACCGAGCACCCGCTGGCGTCGGTGTCGCCGCAGACCGTGCCCGGCTGGAAGATCGCCGTCACCAAGAGCAAGCTCGCCAAGCCGATCGAGATGCACGGCAAGCAGATCACCGAAGCCGTCTCGAAGGTCACCTGGACCGCCACGGGCGACGGCGGGGTCGCGCCCGGCTACTTCCAGCAGTTCCCGCTCTCCATCGGCCAGCTGCCCGAGAACGCCGACCAGTTGGTGTTCAAGACCCTTCAGACGTACGACAACGACGAGGTCGTGCGCTGGATCGACGCTCCGGTCGAGGGCTCCGAGCCCGAGAGCCCGGCGCCCGTCCTGACGCTGACCGCCGCCGCCGAGGACGGCCACGGCGCCGCGGCGGGCGACAAGGCCGATGACGAGGCGGGCACGGACGCCAAGGGCGGCGCGGACCACGCGTCGGACGAGAGCGCGGGCGACGACGCCTCGAACGCCGCCGCCTCGGACAGCAGCGACGGCACGGCCCGTGGCCTCGGCATCGCGGGCATCGTGATCGGTGTCGCCGGTGTCGCCTACGGCGTCCTGGCCGGCCGCCGCCGTACCCCGTCGTCGTCCACCGGCACCCCCGCCAGCTGATCAGCGGGCGCGGGCCCGTCGACGGGCCCGCGCCCGGAGCCCGTACTCCACCAATGGGAACTACCTCCATGCGCAAGAAGACCGTGCTCACCGCCGCCGCACTCACGGCGGTGGCGGCACTCACCCTGTCCGCCTGCGGAAGCGGCGACGACGACGCGTCGAAGCCCGTGGCCGACGTCTCCAGCCAGCCGAAGACGCAGGCGGCGACCGTGCTCGACAAGCCCTTCGAGAAGCCGAACCTCGTCCTCAAGGACACGAAGGGCAAGACGTACGACTTCCGTGAGGAGACCAAGGGCAAGCCGACGCTGATCTACTTCGGCTACACGCACTGCCCCGACGTCTGCCCGTTGACGATGAGCAACATCGCCATCGCCCGGAAGGCGCTGCCCAAGGCCGACCAGGACAAGCTCCAGGTCGTGTTCGTCACCACCGACCCCGAACGGGACACCTCCGCCGAGCTGGCCAAGTGGCTGCCGAGCGCCGGCGACCCGTCCTTCGTCGGTCTCACCGGTGACTTCGCGACCATCCAGGCGGGCGCGCGCCAGGTCGGCATCGGCATCGAACCGGCGACGAAGGAGAAGGACGGCACCGTCGTCTCCATGCACGGCGCCCAGGTCATCGCCTTCTCACCGAAGACGGACGGCGGTTACGTCCTGTACGGCGAGGACACGACGGCCGACGACTACACCAAGGACCTGCCGAAGCTCATCAAGGGCGAGACCCCGTGAGGCGGCGCGGCGATCCCGCGGTCGGCGGAGCGGCGCGGGTGCCGCTCGTGTCGCTCGTCTCGTTGGTGTCGTTGGTGGCGCTCGCCGGATGCTCGTCCGCCGACGCCGCCGAGGACACTCCTCAGTTGAAGGTCACCGGCGCGTTCATGCCGCAGCCCGTCAGCGACATGGCGTCCGGCTTCCTCACGGTCACCAACAGCGGCGGCGCGGCGGACAAGCTCACGTCCGTCACCAGCGACATCTCCGACGAGGTCACGATCCACGAGACCAAGGACCAGAAGATGCGGCAGGTGAAGTCCTTCGACATCCCGGCCGGCGGCGAGCTGAGCCTGTCCCGCGGCGGCAGCCATCTGATGTTCATGGGCCTGAAGCAGAAGCCCGAGCAGGGCCAACGGATCTCCGTGGAACTGCACTTCGAGAAGACCGACCCGATCAAGGTCGACCTTCCCGTCAAGGAGACCACCTACAACCCCACGCAGCACTGAGGGACTGACTCACCATGACGGCCATCGCCCCCCGCTTCGGACCACAGCTGATACGGCTGCTGCTCGTCACCGCCGTACTGACCGTCGGCCTCTTCGGCGCACTCGCCGGTACGGCGTCGGCGCACGCGGCACTGACCGGCAGCGATCCGAAGGACGGGGCGGTGGTCGACGTCGCACCGCGGGACGTCACCCTCACCTTCTCCGAACAGATCGCCATGGGCGACGACTCCATCCGGGTCCTCGACCCCACCAGCAAGCGCGTCGACGTCGCGAAGATGCGCGACCTGAGCCAGGGCGGCACCGTCCGCTACGCCGTCGACCTGAAGCCCGGACTGCCGGACGGCACGTACACCGTCGCCTGGCAGGCGGTCTCCGCCGACAGCCATCCGGTGTCCGGCGCGTTCACCTTCTCCGTCGGGGCGCCGTCGGCGACCACGGCGACCGTGCCCGACCAGGAGGCCGGCGGCGGACTGGTCGGCACGCTGTACGACACGGTGCGCTACATCTCGTACGCCGGGTTCATCCTGCTCGTCGGCGGTGCGGCGTTCGTCCTCGCGTGCTGGCAGCGGGGCGCGTCCGTACGGCCGTTGCAACGGCTCGTCGTCGGCGGCTGGGTCACGCTGACCGCGGCGACACTCGTCCTCCTTCTACTGAGGACTCCTTACACCGGGTCCGGCAAGCTCGGCGACATGTTCGACCTCGGCGGGCTGTCGGACGTGCTGGACACCAAGACGGGCGCCGCGCTGGTCTCGCGACTGCTGCTGCTCGGCGCGGCGGCGCTCTTCATCGCCGTGCTGTTCGGCGCGTACGCGAAGCGGGTCACGGAAGCGGAGGAGGAGAAGGCGGAGGAGGAGAAGGGGGAAGAGGGCGACGCGGAGGCGGGGAGGACGGATGCCGGGAAGGCTAAGGCCGATCTCACTTTCGGACTGAGCCTGGGCGGCACGGTCGTGGCCGCCGGTATCGCGGGGACGTGGGCGCTGTCCGAGCACGCGTCGACCGGGATCCAGACCGGCCTCGCCATGCCGCTCGACGTACTGCACCTGCTGGCCGTGGCCGCGTGGCTCGGCGGCCTCGTATCGCTGCTGGTGGCCCTCCATCAGGCGCCGGACATCGAACGCGCCGCCGTGCGGCGCTTCTCGCGGATCGCCTTCACCAGCGTCATCGTGCTGGCCGTGACCGGGATCTACCAGTCGTGGCGGCAGGTCGGTTCCTGGGACGCGTGGACGGATACGTCGTACGGACAGCTTCTGCTGGTCAAGGTCGGGCTGATCGCCGTCCTGCTCGGGGCCGCCTGGTTCTCGCGGCGCTGGACGGGGCTGCTGGGCGAGGGGGCGAAGACCGCCGAGGCGGACGCCGAGTCCGACGCCGACGAAGACGAAGCGGAAGGCGTCGTCGCCGCGGACACCGCCAGTTCCGCGGACACCGCCGCCGATCCCGAGCGTGCCGCCCAACTCGCGCGCCAGCAGACCGCGCTGGCCACCGCCCGCAAGAAGCGGAACCGTGACGCCGACACCGAGCGGTCCGGCCTGCGCCGCTCCGTACTGACCGAGGCGTGCATCGCCCTCGTGGTGCTCGCCGTCACGACCGCCCTGACGGGCACCGAGCCGGGGCGTACGCAGGAGAAGGAGGTCCCCCGCGCCGGCTCCGAGGCCGCCGCGCCCGCGCCCGCGCGCCCCGTCAATCTCACGGAACCCTTCGACGCCGGCGGTACGAAGGGCAAGGGCACCCTGCGGCTGACCCTCGACCCCGCCCGCCCCGGCAGCAACCTCATGCACGTCTGGATCGACGGCCCGGACGGCAAGCCGATGGACGTGCCCGAGGTGAAGATCGCGTACACACTGAAGTCCGAGCAGATCGGCCCGCTGCCCGTCCTGCCCGAGCGCCTGGCGCCGGGACACTGGAGCGCGGCCAACGTACAGATCCCGATGCCCGGCGACTGGCATCTCCAGGTGACCGTGCGGACCTCGGACATCGACCAGACCACCATCGAGAAGAACGTGAAGATCGGCTGATCTCGTGAGCGACACCCGTACGACCCGCGGCACCGACACGGGCACCGGTTCCGGTTCCGACGCCGCCTCCGCCTCCGGGCCCGCCATCTCGCGGCGGCGGCTTATCGGTACGGCCGGCGCGGCCGGCGCCGCGGGCCTCGTCGCCGGGGCGGCCGGCGGGGTCGGCACGTACGCGGCGACCCGCCCCGACGAGCCGATCGCGCTCGCCACGGTCGGCTCGGCCACCGTCGCCTTCCACGGCGCCCACCAGGCCGGCATCACCACCCCGCTCCAGGCGCGCGGCCATCTGGTCGCCCTCGACCTCGCGCCGGGCGCCGGGCGCAAGGAGGCCGCCGCGCTGCTGCGCCGCTGGTCACAGCTCGCCCGGCGGCTCATGGCGGGCGAACCGGCCGGGGAGCGCGACACCGGTGTCGCGCTGGACGCGGGGCCCTCAGCGCTGACGGTGACCTTCGGCTTCGGCCGGACCTTCTTCGACGCGACGAAGCTGACCGACCGCCGCCCCGCCGCGCTCGACCCGCTGCCGGCCTTCTCCTCGGACCATCTCGACGCCCGCCGCAGTAACGGCGATCTGTGGATCCAGGTCGGCTCGGACGACTCGCTCGTCGCCTTCCACGCGCTGCGCGCCCTCCTTAAGGAGGCGGGCGACGCGGCACGCGTGCGATGGCAGATGAACGGCTTCAACCGCACGCCCGGCGCCACCGCGCGCCCCATGACTGCCCGCAATCTGATGGGCCAGGTCGACGGCACCAACAACCCCAGGCCGGCGGAGCCCGACTTCGACCGGCGGATCTTCGTCCCGGCGAAGCCGCCGGCCGGGACGCCCGACTGGATGGCGGGCGGCTCGTACGCCGTCGTACGCCGGATCCGGATGCTGCTCGACGACTGGGAAGCCCTGCCGGTCGACCGCCAGGAACTGGTCATCGGCCGCCGCAAGTCCGACGGCGCCCCGCTCACCGGCGGTACGGAGACGACCCCGCTCGCCCTCGACAAGACCGGGCCCGACGGCAAGCTCGTCATCCCGGACAACGCGCACGCCCGGATCTCGGCGCCGGAGCAGAACGGCGGGGCCGCGATGCTGCGCCGCCCGTTCTCCTTCCACGACGGGATCGCGGCGGACGGCACCCCCGACGCCGGTCTGCTGTTCATCTGCTGGCAGGCCGATCCGCTGCGGGGCTTCGTGCCGGTCCAGCGCAAGCTCGACCGGGGTGACGCGCTGTCGGCGTTCGTACGGCACGAGGCGAGCGGTCTGTACGCGGTGCCGGGCGGGCCGCGCGAGGGCGAGTACGTGGGCCAGCGGCTGCTGGAGGCGTGAGGCCTCCGGGAACGGCGGTGCCGGGGGGCGTCTGTGGCCGGGACGAGGTCCGGGGCGTCCACCGGTCGGACTAAAGTGACCACATGTCGGCCACGCGCTATACGTACCTGGGCCCCGAGGGCACCTTCACCGAAGCCGCCCTCCGCACCCTTCCGGAAGCCGCCACCCGGGAGCTGATCCCGATGGTCTCGGTGCCCGCCGCCCTCGACGCCGTACGCCATGGGGACGCCGCGGCGGCCCTCGTACCGATCGAGAACTCGGTGGAGGGCGGTGTCACCGCCACCCTCGACGAACTGGCGTCGGGCGAGCCGCTGATGATCTACCGCGAGGTGGTGCTGCCGATCGCCTTCGCGCTTCTCGTCAGGCCGGGTACGGCGCTGTCGGACATCAAGACGGTGACCGGCCATCCGGTGGCGCAGCCGCAGGTGCGCAACTGGCTGCGGAGCCATCTGCCGAACGCGCTGTGGGAGTCGGCCGCGTCGAACGCGGACGGCGCGCGGCTGGTCCAGGAGGGCCGGTTCGACGCCGCCTTCGCGGGTGAGTTCGCGGCGGCGACGTACGGGCTCGAAGCCCTGGTCACCGAGATCCACGACGCCGAGAACGCGGAGACGCGCTTCGTCCTGGTGGGCAGGCCCGCGCGGCCGTCGGCGCCGACCGGGGCGGACAAGACGTCGGTCGTGGTGTGGCTCGGCGAGGACCACCCGGGCGCGCTGCTCGAACTGCTTCAGGAGTTCGCCGTACGCGGGGTCAACCTGATGCTCATCCAGTCTCGGCCGACGGGTGCGGGCATCGGTAACTACTGCTTCGCCGTGGACGCCGAGGGCCATATCTCGGACCGGCGCGTGGGCGAGGCGCTGATGGGGCTGAAGCGGATCAGTCCGAAGGTGCGGTTCCTGGGCTCGTACCCGAGGGCCGGTGTGACCCCGCAGGACGTACGGCCGCTGCGCGCGGGGACGTCGGACGGGGAGTTCATGGACGCCGCCGACTGGCTGGCCCGCAGCCAGGACGGCCGGATCTGAGCCGACAGGCCCGTTGTCCCCAGAGTTATCCACAGGCTGGCCATTCGCCCTGGGGACAAGTCGACAGCGCCGGACGATCGGGTCGACAAATCTCCTCAGCGACAGCGTTTCCGTCCACAGGGAGTACGGCCGGCCCGTGTCACCTCTATTCCTTTGATCAACTCGTTGGAGGGACCAAGTCCCACCCGAATGAGTATGTGGAGCGGGTCCCGGCGGAGAATCCCCCCACCCCCACGGGGGCTTTCACCGTGCGAGCGCTCGCGATCCACAGATTCCCCACACAGCCTGTGGATAACTTTTGGAGTCGGGGCGCCTCTGTGGACAACGTCGCCTCAAGTGCCGTGCGCCGCAAGGGAAATGAGTCAACGCGGCATCGCCGGTGCACCTTTCCGGGGAATTGGCCACCCGCTATTGACGTAAGCGGCCCTCCCTTTTCACTCTTCCCTCACTCTCCTCAATTGCGGCAATTCAGACAAAGCACCACACGCTGAAATATGGGGTGGGGTGGCGGAAGCACGCACCGGTAGCCTGGTGGGGTGATTGACCTTCGCCTGCTCCGAGACGACCCCGACCGTGTCCGCGCCTCGCAGCGCGCCCGTGGAGAGGACGTCGCCGTCGTCGACGCCCTGCTCTCCGCCGACGAGCGGCGCAGGGCGTCCGGCGTCCGCTTCGACGAGCTGCGCAACGAGCAGAAGACGCTCGGCAAGCTCGTCCCCAAGGCCACCGGTGACGAGAAGGCCGAGCTGCTGGCCCGCACGCGGGAGCTGTCCGCCGCCGTGAAGGCCGCCGACGTGGCCCAGCACGAGGCCGACGAGGAGGCCAGGCGGCTGCTTCTCCAGCTGGGCAACATCGTGCACCCGGACGTGCCCGTGGGCGGCGAGGAGGACTTCGTCGTCCTCGACACGATCGGCACCCCGCGCGACTTCGCCGCCGAGGGCTTCGAGCCCAAGGACCACCTGGAGCTGGGCGAGGCGCTCGGCGCCATCGACATGGAGCGCGGCGCGAAGGTCTCCGGCTCGCGCTTCTACTACCTGACGGGCATCGGCGCCCTGCTCGAACTCGCCCTGGTGAACGCGGCGATCGCGCAGGCGACCGAGGCCGGCTTCGTCCCGATGCTGACCCCCGCGCTGGTGCGACCGCGCGCGATGGAGGGCACGGGCTTCCTCGGCCAGGCGGCCGAGAACGTGTATCACCTGGAGAAGGACGACTACTACCTGGTCGGTACGTCGGAGGTGCCGCTCGCCGCGTACCACATGGACGAGATCATCGACGCCGACAAGCTGCCCCTGCGGTACGCGGGCTTCTCGCCGTGCTTCCGCCGTGAGGCGGGCACGTACGGCAAGGACACCCGGGGCATCTTCCGGGTGCACCAGTTCGACAAGGTCGAGATGTTCTCGTACGTCGACCCGGCGGACGCCGAGGCCGAGCACACGCGGCTGCTGGAGTGGGAGAAGCAGTGGCTCACCGGCCTCGGGCTGCCCTTCCAGGTGATCGACGTGGCCACGGGCGACCTGGGGGCCTCGGCCTCGCGCAAGTTCGACTGCGAGGCGTGGATCCCGACCCAGGGCAAGTACCGCGAGCTGACGTCCGCGTCCAACTGCGACGGTTTCCAGGCCCGCCGGCTCTCCGTACGGATGCGTGAGGCGAAGGACGGCAAGCAGCAGGTCAAGCCGCTCGCGACGCTGAACGGCACGCTCTGCGCGGTCCCGCGCACGATCGTGGCGCTGCTGGAGAACCACCAGCAGGCCGACGGTTCGGTGTGGGTGCCGGAAGTACTCCGTCCGTATCTGGGCGGGCGCGAGACGCTGGAGCCGATCGCCACGTGAGCGCCGCCGCCCCTGTACCCGCCTCCTCAGCACCCGCCTCCGGCTTCCCGTACAAGCTCGTCGCGACCGACCTCGACGGCACGCTGCTGGGCGAGGACCACACGGTCTCCGCGCGTACGCGTGACGCGCTCGCCGCCGCCACGGCGGCGGGCGCGGCGCACATCATCGTCACCGGGCGGGCCGTGCCGTGGACGCGCGGCATCCTCGACGATCTCGGGTACGACGGACTGGCGGTCTGCGGCCAGGGCGCGCAGGTTTACCACGCCGGTGAGCACAGACTGCTGACGTCGGTGACGCTCGACCGGCAGGTGGCCGTCGTCGCGCTGTCGAAGATCGAGGCGGAGGTGGGCCCGCTGGCGCTGGCCGCGAGCCGTGACGGTCTGGACGGCGACGTACTGGTCGGACCGGGCTACCAGGTCCAGGAGGGCCCGCTGCCGTCGCTGCGTCTCGACGACCGCACCGAGATGTGGACGCAGCCGATCAACAAGGTCTACATACAGCATCCGGAGCTGAGCGACGACGAGTTGGCGAAGGTCGCGCGGGAGACGGCCGGTGGCATGGTGGCTGTGGTCATGGCGGGGCCGGGGGTCGTGGAACTCCTGCCGCTGGGCCTGAGCAAGGCGACGGGGCTGTCGCTGGCGGCGCGGCGGCTCGGCGTGACGGCGGCGGACACGATCGCGTTCGGCGACATGCCCAACGACATCCCGATGTTCGGCTGGGCGCGGCACGGCGTGGCGATGGCCAACGCGCACGAGGCGCTGAAGGCCGTGGCGGACGAGGTGACCGCGTCGAACGACGACGACGGCATCGCGGTGGTGCTGGAGAAGCTGCTTCAGCGGCAAAGCTGACGCCGGCCCATCGCCACGGCGCTCGGTCGTCCCGTGTGGAGGTCGGTCGTCCCGCACGGTCGTCGGTCGTCCCGCACGGTGGTTGATCGTCCCGGGGGAAGGGGGCGGTCCGCGCGCGAACGCGCGCTCGAAGCGACCGCCCCCTTGGGCGGGTCACCGTCGGCCACACGGAGCGGAAGTGGTTACTCCGGTGCCGGCTCGGGACTGCCCTGTCGGGAACTCGACGGACTCGAACTACGGGTCATCGCCGCGCTCCTCTCCCGGTCCAGTGATACCTGACACCACCACTGTGCACCGGGGCGGGAGTTCGGCGCCACCGAGTTAACGCCGGGCGCTTCAGCGGCGCCTTCGGCCGCGGCGCAGATCCTGCAACTGATGGACGACGTCGTCCACCCGGGCGTCGACGCGGTTGATGTCCTCGGACATCCGGCACAGCCGGTTGCTGATCGCCGCGACGACCTGGTTGGTGGCGTCGAGCCGCCGGTCCAGGCTGTCGAGCCGGTGCGACATCCGGTGGAGAACCGGCCCCAGCTCCTGGAGCGCCACACCGACTCCACCCAGGCACGCCTCCACGTCGGTGACGCGCCGGTCGAGGGAGGCGTACCCCTCGCGCCAGCCCTCTTCGGCGTCGAGGAGATACGTACGGACGCACCGGGCGATGTCGCTGTCGCGAAGAAGCATCGCGATGTTGAGGACGGCCCGGCGGGTGTAGAGCGTGAGACCCGAGCGTCGCTGTGGATAACTTCCCTCCTCTCCGAATGAGAGTGACATGATGTCACTCTGATATTCACGCAGGTCAGAGCCTCGCAGCACCTGCATCCCGCTCTCGGCCAGCTCCGCGCGATGCCGTGCTGTCAACTGCCTGATGACGCCTGTGGATACTTCGAAGTAGCGCGCGACCCCGGCTGTCGTGTTGTGGACGCCGTCCGGGAGCATGGCCAGCGCCTTCACTCTGTCGAGCGCGTCGACGCGCTCCAGATGCTCGACGCGCATCGTGCGCGACTCGAGCAGGGTGACTTCCGATGGCATGGGTGTGCCTTCCGTTCGTGAACCGATGAGGGACGGCCCTCTCCCCGGGCATCAGGGGCGGAGGTCGGCTCACGGTGGCTACTCACTCAATGACCGGTGCGGCTTTCGATCCGGCACCGGCAATCCCCAGATTCACGAACGCTCGACGTCACGAACTCCAGTTGCCTCCACGCACGCGGAACAACGAGCCGATAAACGTACAGTTACGCGGCAACCCCCGCCCGATGGGCGGGGGTCGCGGCGCCGAGCGGCTCACGTACGGCGGTGAGGAACCTCCGCTCACTCCTCGCCGGCGAGCGTCAGCGTCCGCAGCTTCTGCCCCGCGTACCAGGTCGCGACGACCGTCACGCCCACCAGCAGCACGATCGCGAGCGGCAGTCCGACGTCCGAGGTGATCATGCCCTCACCGCCGGTCTTCTCGGCGACCGCCAGCGCCCACTGCTGGACACTGAGCGTGCGCGCGCCGGCGATCAGGCTGCCGAAGAGCGTCTCCCACACCAGCGCGTACACGAGGCCGATGACGACCGCGTGCCGGCTGACCGTGCCGAGCAGCAGGAACAGCGCGCTGTAGGCGATGGAGGCGACCAGCGCGGCGATGGTGTAGGACACCGCGATCTGCTGCCCGTTGCCGTTGAGGATGAAGCCTGCGATGAAGGTGGGGACCGCGGAGAAGACCATCGTCACGGCGATCGCGACGATCAGTTTGGTGAAGATGATCGTCGGCCGTTTCACCGGCTTCGCCAGCAGGTAGACGATCGAACCGTCGTCGATCTCGGGGCCGATGGCGCCCGTTCCGGCGATCACTCCGATCAGCGGGATCATGGTGGCGAGGGCGAAGCCGCCCAGGATGTCCGAGGCGATCTGGTCGTCGACACCCTTCAAGGTCCTCACGGCCACGGCGATGAAGATCAGCAGGACCGGCAGGATGAGGAGGACGGCGGCCCGGCGCCGGCCGAGCAGGGCCCGGTAGGTGAGCCGGGCGACTGTGGGGTCGTACATGACGTCACAGCTCCTTTCTGGGCGCTCAGGCCGTTACGAGGTACGAGAAGACGGATTCGAGGGATTCGTCGGACGGTGAGACCGAGAGCAGCCGGATGGAGTGCTCACGGGCGACCCTCGGCAGCAGTTCGGTGAAGCGCCCGAAGTCGACGGCCTGGATGCGCAGCGCGCCCTCGGTGACGTCGACCTCGATGCCGGCGGTCGAGGGGTCGGCGATCAGCGCGGCGGCGAGGACGCGGTCGTCGCTGGACCGTACGAGATAGCGGTGCGGCCGGTCGGTCATGAGCCGGCGGATCTTGCGGAAGTCGCCGGACGCGGCGTGCCGGCCCGCGACGATCACCTCGATGTGCGCGGCGAGCTGCTCGACCTCCTCAAGGATGTGCGAGGAGAACAGGACGGTACGGCCGGAGTCGCCCATCCGCCGCAGCAGGTCCATGAGTTGCATGCGCTGGCGCGGGTCCATGCCGTTGAACGGCTCGTCGAGGAGCAGCACGGACGGTTCGTGGACGAGCGCGGACGCCATCTTGACGCGCTGCCGCATGCCCTTGCTGTACGTCGCGATCTTGCGGTCCTGCGCGTACTCCATCTCGACCGTGGCGAGCGCCTTGTGGGCCGCCTTCTTACCGAGGCCGTGCAGTTCGGCGTTGGCGACGACGAATTCGAGCCCGGTGAGGAAGTCGTACATGCCTTCCCGCTCGGGGACGATGCCGATCTCGCGGTAGACGGACTCGTTGCGCCAGATCGTGTCGCCGTCGAGGGTGACGCTTCCGTTGGAGGGTGCGAGGAACCCGCCCATCATGTTGATGAGCGTGGACTTGCCCGCGCCGTTCGGTCCTAGCAGTCCGGTGACGCCGGGGCCGACGGTCATCGTCACGTCGTTGACGGCGACCACGTTGCCGAACCAGCGTGACGCGTGCTCGATGTTGATGGTGGTCACAGCCCGACCTTCCGGTAACGGCGCATGAGGACGGCGTACGAGCCGAGGACGAGCGCGAGGACGACCAGCAGATAGACGACACCGACGCCGGCCGAGGGGCCCGCCTCGCCGGGGAACGACGAGGAGGCGCCGAGGAACGCGGTCTGTACGCCGTCGATCAGCGTGATGGGTGACAGGAGGCCGAGCCACTGGACGGCGCCGTCCGAGCCGGTCTCGGAGGCGATCGCCTGGACGGTGGAGACGGCGCCGTAGGTGATGGTCAGCGTGGCGATCACGGCGGCGACGCCGAAGCCGCGGCGCGGGGTGAGGGCGGCCATCACCAGGCCGAGTCCGCCGAAGAGCAGCGAGAGCAGTGCCACGGAGACGAGTCCTTGGCCGAAGCCCTTGGTCTGGTCGACGAAGTCCATCTTGGCGAGCAGCGATCCGATGTAGAGGACCAGCAACGGTGCGGCGGTCAGGACGAAGAGGGCGGAGGCCATCGCGCCGTACTTGGCGACGACGTAGTCGACGCGCTCGATGGGGCGCGAGAAGTACAGCGGCACCGTCTTGAACCGCAGGTCGCGTGAGACGGACTGGGGCGCCTGGGAGGCCAGGAAGAGCGCGATGATGGCCTGGGTGAAGATCGCGTACCGCGTGTAGTCCACCGGCAGGCTCTTGAGGTCGGTGGCGACGGCGACAGCGACCATGATGGCCGCGGGTACGCACATCACGGCGAACAGGATCATCGGCAGGATCTTGGACTTGGCGGACCGGCCGAGGCCGTAGGAACCGCGCAGGGACTGCGAGTAGAGGGAGCGGCGGGCGTAGGCGCGGCCGAGCCGCGGGCCGTCGTAGTTGCGGTAGCCGATGTTGTGGATCTGGGTGAGGTCAGTGCTCATCGCTGCCGCCTCCCTTCTGGAGTGCGAGTTCCTCGGTGCCGCTCTGTGCCGGTACGGGGTGCCCGTCGGCGCCGGCCGAGGCGTTGTTCGAGGAGTTTGCCGAGGCGTCCTTCGCGCGGAAGACCTCCGCGATGTGGTGGCGGCGCTGTTCCATCCGTACGAGGCCGAGCCCGAGTTCGGCGACGGTGTCGCGTACGACGTCGTACGTCTCCTCGCCCGTCGCCTCGATCAGCAGGATGTGGCCGGCGCCCGGCAGGCCGTCCTCCTCGCCCACGTGGAGCGAGAGCCCGGCCGCGGTGAGGGCTTCGCGCAGGGCGCGGGTGCCGTCGGGGTGGGTGTCGGTGTCGGTGACCTCGACGGCGAGCGTCGCCGTGTTCTGCGTGAAGTCACTGGTGGAGCTGGAGCGCAGCAGCGTGCCGCCGTCGATGACGACGACGTGGTCACAGGTGCGTTCGAGCTCGCCGAGGAGGTGTGAGGTCACGAGGACGGAGATGCCGAACTCGGTGTACACGCGGCGGATCAGGTTGAGCATCTCGTCGCGGCCGACGGGGTCGAGGCCGTTCGTCGGCTCGTCGAGGAGGACGAGTTTGGGGTCGTGGACCAGCGCCTGCGCGAGTTTCACGCGCTGCTTCATGCCGGTCGAGTAGCCGCCGATGGGGCGGTACCGCTCCTCGTACAGGCCGACGTGGCGCAGCGTGTCCGCGGTGCGTTCGCGGGCGGCGGTCGGAGGGAGTCCGGACATGCGCGCCATGTGGACGACGAGTTCGGTCGCCGAGACATCGGGCGGCAGGCAGTCGTGCTCGGGCATGTATCCGACGCTCTCGCGGATGGCGGCGCCGTCGGTGGCGACGTCGAACCCGAGCACGGTGGCCCGGCCTTCCGTGGCGGGGGACAGACCCAGCAGGATCTTGATCATGGTGGACTTGCCGGCTCCGTTGGCACCCACCAGACCGGTCACACCCGGTCCGATGTCCAAGGAGAGCCGGTCAAGCGCGGTTACCCGGGGGAACCGCTTACTCAGGCCTTCAGTAGCGATCACAGTCACGTTGAAGACGGTAGTGGCGCACCCCACAGCGGACGTCAGCCCTGGCGGCTGTCTCGGGGTCCGTCTTGAGGTGTACGGACCCGTAAGGGCAGCATAAAAAGTTAAGCCGAAAGTCAGGGTCCGGAGAGTTTTCCACAGGCTCGACGGGGCCCTTGACGCAGCCGCCGGACATTGTCACATTCATCAGTGTCAAGTTACGAACGCGTAGCGCGATCGGTTCGGAGGTGTGGCATGGCTTCAGCGTTGACGGGCGAACGGGCCACCGAGCTGCGGGGATTCAGCTCCGCGCAGCGGCTGGCCTACGAGTGCGCCGAAGCGGTGGCCGCGCGGCTGCGGCCGGGTGTCACGGAGCGCGAGGCCGCCCGGATGCAGCGCGACTGGCTGCGGGCGCGCGGGGTGCGCGACTGGTTCCATCTGCCCTTCGCCTGGTTCGGGGACCGTACGGCCTTCACGGGGTTCCGGATCCCGCTCCAGTTCTTCCCCACCAACCGCAGGCTGGCGGAGGGCATGCCGTTCATCCTCGATCTGGCGCCGGTCCACCGAGGTTTCCCCGCCGATGTCGGTTACTCGGGCTGTCTGGGCCCCGGCCCCCACCCGCTCCACGACAAACTGCTCGCCGATCTCCAGGCACACCGCGAGCTGCTGCTGCGCGAGGTCCGCGAGCGGCGCCCGCTCCGCGAGATCTACGAGGACGTGGACCGGCTGATGGTCCGCCAGGGATACGAGAACAGACACCGGGCGTATCCCTTCGGGGTGATCGCCCACAAGGTCGACCGGGTGCGCGACCGGCGCTGGTCGCCACATGTCCTCGGGTTCGGTACGCAGGCGCTCAAGGGCCTCGCGAGCGACGCGCTGCACGGGCACCGGGACGGCTGGTCACCGCTGTGGAGCCCGTACAGATTCTCCGACCACCCGCCCAGACCGGGGCTGTGGGCGGTGGAGCCGCACCTCGGATTCCGGGGTACGGGCGCCAAGTTCGAGGAGATCCTGGTGGTCACCGACTCCAGGGACCCGGCCGAGAGCGCGTTCTGGCTGGATGACGATCTGCCGCACGTGCGGCGTTGGGCGAAGGGTGCGTGATGTCGCTTCAGTCAGTTCCGTCTGTTCCGTCGCCGCCGGGATGGCCCGTGGGCACGCGTGAGCGCCGGGTGCGCACGGGCGGGATCGAGCTGTGCGTGGCCGAGCTGGGCGACCCGCGGCGGCCGACGGTCCTGCTCGTGCACGGCTATCCCGACAGCAAGGAGGTCTGGTCCCTGGTCGCGGAGCGGCTCGCCGAGCGGTTCCACGTGGTGCTGTACGACGTCCGGGGCCACGGCGGGTCGACGGCCCCCAAGCCCCTGCGCGGCGGCTTCACCCTGGAGAAGCTGACCGACGACTTCCTGGCGGTCGCCGACGCGGTGAGCCCGGACCGGCCGGTCCATCTGGTGGGCCACGACTGGGGCTCCGTACAGGGCTGGGAGTTCGCGACCGTACGGCGCACGTCGGGCCGGATCGCCTCCTTCACCTCGATCTCGGGACCGTCGCTGGACCACTTCGGGCACTGGATCAAGCGGCGGATGACCCGCCCCACCCCGCGCGCGGTGGCCCAACTGCTCGGTCAGGGCGCCAAGTCCTGGTACGTGTATCTGCTACAGACGCCGGTGCTGCCCGAGCTGGCATGGCGCGGGCCGCTCGGCAGACACTGGCCGAAGATCCTCGACCGGTTCGAGAAGGTGCCGGCGTCAAGAGCGGACGCCGGGGCCACGGGGAGCGCCGCCGCGTATCCGACCGCCTCGCTGCCGGACGACGCGGCGCACGGCGCCTGGCTCTACCGGGACAACATCAACGCCCGGCTGCGCAGACCACGCGCCGACGCGCACGCGCACGCTCCGGTCCAGCTGATCACGCCGACGGGTGACGCCTTCCTCTCGGAGCGGCTCCACGACGACTTGGAGCAGTGGGTACCGCAGCTGGTGCGCCGTGCGATCCCGGCCAAGCACTGGGTGCCGCGTACGCGACCGGATCAACTGGCCGGCTGGATCACCGAGTTCGTCACGGCCCACGAGCCCGAACCGGAAGGCGCGGAGGACGAGACGGCGGGCATCGGGCCGGCCGCCAAGGCGCGCCGGGAGAGCCGGGCCCGCCGGGCGCGGGACCTGGTGCCGAGCGGACCCTACGGGGAGCGGTTCGGCGGACAGCTCGTCCTGGTGACCGGCGCGGCCAGTGGGATCGGTCGGGCCACCGCGTTCGCGTTCGCCGAGTCGGGCGCCCGGGTCGTCGCGGTCGCCCGCGACGCCGAAGGAGCCGCCCGGACGGCCGAGATGGCCCGGCTGATCGGGGCGCCGCGGGCCTGGGCGGAGACCGTCGACGTCAGCGACGAGGAGGCGATGGAGAAGCTGGCCGAGAAGGTCGCCACCGAGTACGGCACGGTGGACGTTCTGGTGAACAACGCGGGGATCGGGCTCTCGGGGCCGTTCCTGGACACCACGAGCGAGGACTGGAAGAAGGTCCTGGACGTCAATCTCTGGGGCGTCATCCACGGCTGCCGGATATTCGGCGGACAGATGGCGGCGCGCGGACAGGGCGGCCACATCGTCAACACCGCGTCGGCGGCGGCCTACCAGCCGTCGCGCGCGCTGCCCGCGTACAGCACGTCCAAGGCGGCGGTGCTGATGCTCAGCGAGTGCCTGCGCGCCGAGCTGGCCGGGCAGGGCATCGGGGTCAGCGCCATCTGCCCCGGCTTCGTGAACACCGCCATCACCTCCACCGCGCAGTTCACCGGAGTGTCGGCGGAGGAGGAGAAGCGACGGCGCAAGCGCACCACCCGGCTGTACGGGCTGCGCAACTACCCGCCGGAGAAGGTCGCCGACGCGATCCTGCGGGCCGTCGTCCGCAACGAGGCCGTCGTACCGGTCACGCCGGAGGCCCGCGGAGCCCGGCTGCTGTCCCGCTTCGCGCCCAGGACGCTGAGGGCTATCGCCCGTCTGGACCCGCCGCTGTGACCGCCGGCGAGAAGGACCGGGCAGCGGCGGGGCGGGACGGCGACAGTCCTGACGATCGCTACGTCATCGCGCCCCGGCGCGTGTCGTTCGACTGGCGCGGGACCCCGCTGCACTGGATACCGGGCGAGCCCATCGCCACGCACGTCGTCAACGTGCTGCATCTGCTGCTCCCCGCGGGCGAGCGCTGGTTCGTGAAGGTCTTCAAGGAGGCGCTGCCGCTGGTCGAGGACCCGGTGCTGCTCAAGGAGGTCAAGGGCTTCATGGGCCAGGAGGCGACGCACAGCGTGCAGCACGCGTATGTGCTGAACCATCTGGCGGAGCAGCGGCTGGACACCGAGCGGTACACGCGGCACGTCGACTATCTCTTCGAGGTGCTCCTCGGGGAGAAGCCACCGTTCGGGGTGCCGTGGCCGCCGCAGGACTGGCTGCGTTTCCGGCTGGGGATCGTCGCCGCGATCGAGCAGTTCACGGCGGTCCTGGGGGACTGGGTGCTGCGCGCCGGGGCGCTGGACCGCGCGGGGGCGGACGAGGTCATGCTCGACCTGCTGCGCTGGCACGGCGCCGAGGAGGTCGAACACCGGGCGGTGGCCTTCGACATGTACCAGCACTGCGGCGGCCCGGATCCGGTGCGTTACGCCCGCCGCCTGGAGACGATGGTCGTCGCCGCGCCGGTGATGCTCTGGTTCTGGGCGCGCGGGGCGGCGTATCTGATCCGGCACGACCCGCAGTTGGCCGGCCGGCTGAGCTACTCGCTGCGCGAGCACAACCGGGCCGTGGCCAAGGGCCTGTTGCCCACCTGGCGGGAGCTGGGCTCGGCGGTGCCCCGGTATTTCCGGCGGTCTTACCATCCCTCGCGGGAGGGTTCGCTCCGCAGAGCCGTCGACTATCTGGCGACCTCGCCCGCGGCCCGCGCGGCGGCCGGGGCGGTCGGCCGCGCCGCCCTGACGTAGCGCCGTGCCGGAGCCGAGGGAGGAGTGAGCGTGTCTGCGAACCGGGGCAAGGCGGAGGCGGAGGGGGAGGGGGCGGGGGCGGGGGCGGGGGCCCCGGCCAGTGGTACGGCCGGTGCCCGGTACCGGATCGAGGGTCTGGCGCATGCGAGCGGCGCCACGGTCCGGACCATCCGCGCCTACCAGGACCGCGGACTGCTCCCCGCCCCGGAGCGGCGGGGCCGGGCCAATGTGTACGGGGACCCGCATCTGACCCGGCTGCGGCAGATCGCCGACCTCCTCGAACGCGGCTACACACTGGCGTCCATCAAGGAGTTGCTGGAGGCGTGGGACGCCGGGCGCGGCCTGGGCGGGGTGCTCGGCCTGGTCGCCGAGGTGCACGGCCCGTGGACCGACGAGCGGGCCGCCCGGATCAGCCGCGCCGAGCTGGACGAGCGCTTCGGCGGCTCCCCCGACGACGCGGCGCTCGCCGAGGCGGTGGAGCTGGGGGTGCTGGAGCGGGTCCCCGGGCGGGACGACGAGTTCCTCGTACCGAGCCCTCAAGAGCTGGCGGTGGCGGCCGAGTTGTACGCGGCCGGGGTGCCGCTGTCCGCGATCTCCGCCCATCTGCGGGAACTTCGCGGACAGGTCGAGCACATCGCCGAGCGTTTCATGGAGTTCACGACCGAGCACGTCTTCGCGCGCTATCTGGGCCATCGCCCGCCGACGGACGCGGACGCCGCCGAGGCGGTGACGCTCGTACGTCGGTTGCGCCCCCTCGCACGGCAGACGGTCGACGCCGAACTGGCGCGCGCCATGCGGCTGTTCGCCACCCGGCAGCTTCAGCGGCATCTGACGGCCCAGGAGCCGGAGCCGACGGGCCCGCAGACCCGTTCCGTGGCTCTGCCTGCCGGGACGGTAGAGGCGGTACAGAGGCTGGTTGGGGAGGAGGGCGCCGCGGAGTTCATCGCGTTGGCGGCCGAACGGGAGGTGCGGGCAAGGACGTTGGACGCGCTCACCGCAACCCACAGACAGAGCAGTCAAATTGACCAAATGGGTTAATCGGTGCGGCAGTTGTCCACAGATTCGCCAACCAGCCTGTGGATAAGTCAAGTTGACTGTGGATCAAACATTTCACCACTGATCTTTTTCGGATCGGATCCGATCGAGGCGTCGGGCGAAGCGTTGGACGAAGCTTCCGTGCGCCGAGACCGGACCGAAATCAGTGGCGCCCTTTCGCCGCCCCGGGCACGCTGTGCGGATGACCACATCACGCACAACACCGGGCGCGGGAACGCCCGACGAGCGACGCACCGTGAAGGTGTCGAAGTACCTCTCCAAGCATCTGCGGCACCAGCCCGAACGAATCGGACTCACGCTCGACCCGAACGGCTGGGTGGAGATCGACGCGCTGCTGCGCGCCACCGCCGACCACCGCTTCCCCCTCACCCGCGCCGAGCTGGACCATGTCGTGGCCGTCAACGACAAGCGGCGCTTCACCATCGAGGGCAGCCGCATCCGCGCGAACCAGGGCCACACCGTCGAGGTCGACCTGGACCTGCCGCCGGCCGAGCCGCCCGCGTACCTCTACCACGGCACCGTCGCCCGCAGCCTCGACGCGATCCGCGCCGAGGGCCTCCGGCCGATGAACCGCCACCATGTCCATCTCTCCCCCGACCGCGAGACGGCGACCCGCGTGGGCGCCCGCCGCGGCCGTCCGGTGGTCCTGCCCGTGGACGCGGGCGCGATGCACCGCGACGGCCACGTCTTCCGGGTGAGCGCCAACGGCGTCTGGCTGGCGGACGCCGTACCGCCGCGCTACCTCCGCTTCGGCGACTGACCCGGGGGCTGCACCGCGCCGTCGTGTACCGCGGGACGCCGCCTCGTGGCCTGGACGGCCGGCTGAGAGCCGAGACGTAGGCTCGGGGCATGAGTCTGCGCCTGAGCACCGTGATCCTCCCTGTCGACCGCTGGCACGAAGGGGGCCGTGCGAAATGGCAGCGCGCCGAAGAACTCGGCTTCCACGCCGCGTACACCTATGACCACCTCTCCTGGCGGACTTTCCGCGACGGCCCCTGGTTCGGGGCGCTGCCCACCCTCACCGCCGCCGCCACGGCCACCGAGCGCCTCCGACTGGGCACGCTCGTCACGTCGCCGAACTTCCGCCACCCCGTGACGCTCGCCAAGGAGTTGATCTCCCTCGACGACATCTCCGGCGGACGGATCACCCTCGGGATCGGGGCGGGCGGCAACGGCTTCGACGCCACGGCGCTCGGGCAGGAGGCGTGGACGCCGCGTGAGCGCGCGGACAGGTTCGGCGAGTTCGTCCCCCTTCTGGACCAGCTGCTGACGACGGGCTCGGTCACGCGGTACGGCGACCGCTACTCCGCCGTCGAGGCGCGCAACATCCCCGGCTGCGTCCAGCGCCCCCGGCTCCCCTTCGCCGTCGCCGCCACCGGCCCGCGCGGGCTGAGGCTCGCCGCGCGGTACGGCCAGGCATGGGTGACCACCGGCGACCCGAGCCTGTACGAGGAGGGCACCCCGCAGGAGTCGGTGGAGGCGATCCGCGGTCAGGTCGAGAGGCTCGGCGGCGCGTGCGCGGAGATCGGGCGGGACGTGGCCGAACTGGACAAGATCCTGCTCACCGGCTTCACCCCGGACCGCCGCCGCCCGCTGGAGTCGGTGAACGAGTTCGTGGACTTCGCGGGCCGGCATCAGGAGCTGGGCATCACGGAGCTGGTTGTCCACTGGCCGGTCCCCGATTCGGACTTTGCCGTCGACCAGGTGGTCTTCGAGAAGATCGTCGCCGAGGCGCCCGCCCAGCTCCGCTGAGCCGCTGAGCCGCTGGGCTGCTGCGCCGCCGAGCCGCTCGGCCGTTTCGCGGCGGGGGGGGCGCGCGGCGGCGTGCGCGCCGGAGGTCTCATATGTGCGCCCCTCCGCACTCCCGTGCACATGTGTGCGGGAGGATGGGCGGGTGACCTCAGCGACCGAGTCTCCGCTTCCCGCCCGCCCCCGGCTGATCGCCACCGATCTTGACGGAACGTTGCTGCGCGACGACAAGACCGTCTCCGACCGCACCGTCGCCGCGCTGGCCGCCGCCGAGGAGGCCGGGATCGAGGTCTTCTTCGTCACCGGGCGGCCGGTCAAGTGGATGGGGGTCGTCAGCGACCATGTGCACCGGCACGGCCTGGCGATCTGCGCCAACGGCGCCGTCGTCGTCGATCTGCGCGGCGACGGGAAGCTGCTCAAGGTCCGCGGTCTGGACCGGACCGCCGCGCTCGACGTCGTCAGGGCCCTGCGGGACGCGGCACCCGGCACGGTCTTCGCCGTCGAGAAGACGACGAGCTTCGGTTACGAGCCCCAGTACCCGCCCTTCCAGGACGACCCGGGCACGCTCGTCGCCCCGGCGGAGAAGCTACTCGCAGAGGCGGGGGAGGGCGACGGTGCCGCCGACGCGGTGGTCAAGCTGCTGGCGCACCACCCGAGCCTGACACCCGACGGTTTCCTCACCCTGGCCCGTACGGCCGCCGGGCACCTCGCGTCCTTCACCCGCTCCAGTCCCACTGCGCTGCTCGAAATCAGCGGCCTCGGGGTGAGCAAGGCGAGCACGCTCGCGCTCTGCTGCGCCGAACGCGGCATCTCCTCCGACGAGGTCGTCGCCTTCGGCGACATGCCGAACGACGTGGAGATGCTGGGGTGGGCCGGTACGTCGTACGCGATGGGCAACGCGCACCCGGACGTGATCGCGGCGGCGTCGGGGCGCACGGTGGCGAACAACGACGACGGGGTCGCGGTGATCATCGAGCAGTTGGTGACACGCGCGCGGGCGCAGGACACGCCTTAGAGCGGGGCCTGCCAGATCACGGTCGTGCCGCCGCCGTCCTCGGACAGGCCCGGGCCGACCTCGCTCGACCCGCCCAGTGACTCGGCGCGCCGGCGCAGATTCCGCAGACCGCTGCGCCGGCCGCCCTCCGGGATGCCCACGCCGTCGTCGGCGACCGACAGGCGTACGGCGGGTGTGCCGTCGGGCAGTTCGGCGTTCGCGTCCACCGTGACCTCGATCCGTGACGCCCGCGCGTGCCGGAACGTGTTGGAGAGGGCTTCGCGGAGGGCCGCGATGAGGTTCTTGCCGGTGAGTTCGCCGACGGACGAGTCGATCGCGCCGACGAAGCGGTGGGTGGGCTTGAAGCCGAGCGGCACGGCCGCCATGTTGATCTCGCGCAGTACGCGGGTGCGCAGCCCGGACGGTGCCTCGGCCGGGCCCTGTTGCAGCGCGAAGATGGCGGTGCGGATCTCCTGGATGGTGACGTCCAGTTCGTCGACCGCCTTGCCGACGCCCGAACGCACCTCGGGCACCTCCGACTGCCGCTGCGCGGTCTCCAGCATCATTCCGGCGGCGTACAGGCGCTGGATGACCAGGTCGTGGAGGTCGCGGGCGATCCGGTCGCGGTCCTCGAACACCGCGAGCCGTTCCCGGTCGCGCTGCGCCTCGGCCATCATCAGGGCGAGTGCCGCCTGCGAGGCGAACTGGGTGGCGAGGGTGCGTTCCGACTCGGTGAAGGGGCGCGCGCCGATCGCGCGGGGTGTCACGAGTACGCCGAGCACCCGGCCGTCGCTGTGCAGGGGCAGCATCAGGGCCGGGCCGTAGCGGGCGGACAGCGGGGAGATCAGGCGCGGGTCGGTGCTGGAATCCGTGACATGGACGGACTCGCCGGTCAGCAGCGTGGCGACCACCGGGCTGTGGGCCGGGACTCGGATGCCGATGGAGACGTCCGGGGTGTCGGACGAGACGGCTACGACCTCCAGTCCTCCGTCGGGCGTGGGCAGAAGGACGATACCGGCCGCCGAGTCCGCGAGTCTGCGGGCGTGTTCGGCGACGACGGTGAGCGCGTGGTGGGCGTGGTGGCTGTAGTCGGCATGCCCGGTGGTGCCTGTGAGGTGGGTGCTGCCCGCGTGCTCGGTGCGGTCGTGGGCGCCCGACGCTTCCTCAGCACCCGACGCTTCCTCCGCGCCCGACGCTTCCTCCGCGCCCGCGCCGTAGAGCAGGGCCGTCGTGACGGCGACCGAACCGTCGATCCAGCGCTCGCGCTGCCGGGCCGCCTCGTACAGCCGCGCGTTGCCGATGGCGAGGCCCGCCTCGGTGGCGAGCACCCGCACCATGTGCTGGTCGTGGTCGGTGAATTCGGCCCCGTCGGCGCCGTCGTGCTTCTCGCAGAGGTAGAGGTTGCCGAGGATCTCGCCCTGGACGCGGATGGGCACGCCGAGGAACGTGCGCATCGGCGGATGGTGCCGCGGAAACCCGGCCGCCCGCGGATCGGCGGTGAGGTCCGCGAGCCGGATCGGTTCGGGGTGGCGGATCAGTTCGCCGAGCAGTCCGCTGTGGCCGTCCGGGCGGCGGCCGATCCGCCGTGCGACGTCGGGGTCCACGCCGTAGGTGACGAAGTCGGAGAGACCGCCGCCCGTCTCGTCGACGACGCCGAGCGCCGCGTAGCGGGCGCCGACGAGACGGGCCGCCGTCTCGCAGATCCGGTCGAGGGTGGCGTGCAGTTCGAGACCGGTGCCGACGGAGCGCATGGCATCGAGGAGCTGCGGGACGCGGGCGGTCAGCTCGGTGGACAGGCCCTGGAGGCGCCGAGTGGCGTCCGCATCACCGCCGTCCCCAGCACCGGTGTCGGGGCCGAGGTCGGTACCGGGGTCGAGGTGGGAATCAAGGTCGGGGCCGGAGTCGGAATCGGGGTCGCCCTCGTGGGAGTCTTGGGGATCGGGCGCTGTCATAGCCCTGACCCTAATTAGTCCCATTTGTTATGGAAAGTCGGTTCCAGGATTACCCGGGCAGCCCGACCAGGTCGCCGGCCGGCCCCCGCTCCTTCTCCCGCTCCCACATCGTGCGCAGCGGCCCCTCCACCGCGACCAGCTCGGCGTACGGCCCCCGCTGCGCCACCCGCCCTTCGTCGAGCACGATCACCTCGTCGACCGCGTCGAGCCCCTTGAGCCGGTGGGTGATGAGAAGCGTCGTACGCCCCTCCGTCACGGCCAGCAGGTCGGCCGTCAGCGCGTCGGCCGTGGGCAGGTCGAGGTGTTCGGCGGGCTCGTCCAGTACGAGGACGGGGAAGTCGGCCAGGAGCGCGCGGGCCAGGGCCAGGCGCTGCCGCTGGCCCCCGGAGAGCCGTGCGCCGTGCTCGCCGACGAGGGTGTCCAGACCGGCCGGCAGCCCGTCCACCCAGTCCAGCAGCCGGGCGCGGCGCAGGGCGTCGCGGAGTTCGTCGTCGGTCGCGTCCCTGCGGGCGAGCGCGAGATTCTCCCGTACGGAACTGTCGAAGAGGTGCGCGTCCTGCGCGCACAGTCCGACGAAGCGTCGCACCGTGTCGCCGTCCAGCGCCGCCGCGTCCGTACCGCCGAGCCGGACGCCGCCCTCGCGCGCGTCCAGGAAGCGCAGCAGGACCTGCGCGAGGGTCGTCTTGCCAGCGCCGGACGGTCCGACGACGGCCACCCGCTTCCCGGCGGTCAGCGTCAGGTCGACGCCGGTGAGCGCGTCGCGCTCCTGCCCCGCGTACCGGGCCGAGAGCCCCCGTACCTCCAGCGGGAACGGCGTCGCGGGAGCGGCGGCCGGACGTACGGGCTCGTGTACGGGAACGGGCGCGTCCAGCACCTCACACACCCGCTCGGCGCTCCGCGCGGCCCGCTGCCGGTACTGCACCGCGAGCGGCAGACCGGCGACCGCCTCGAACGCGGCCAGCGGGGTCAGTACGACGACGGCCAGCGCGACACCGGGAAGCCGCCCGTCGTGTACGGCGCCCACACCGGCGTACGCGGCTGCCGCCACGGTCAGTCCGCAGATCAGCGCGGACAGGCCGCCGCCGAGGGCGGTGGCGGTCGCGCCGCGCGAGGCGATGGCCGTCAGCGTCGCGTCGGCGTCGCGGGCCGCGCGGATACGGCTCCGAAGGGCGCCGGCGACGGTCAGTTCGGCGCAGCCGTCGAGGAGTTCGGCGACCCGGGTCGCCAACAGGCCGCGTGCGGGGGCGAGTCGCCGTTCGGCACGGCGGGCGCGGGCGCCGCTGACCAGCGGCACGCCGACGCCCGCGGCGAGCAGCCCGACGGCCAGCACGGCGCCCGCCTCGGGAAGCAGCCAGCCGGTGAATCCGACGGCGCCGACGCCGACGAGCACGGCGGAGCCGACGGGCAGCAGCCAGCGGAGCCAGTAGTCCTGGAGGGCGTCGACGTCGGCGACGAGCCGGGAGAGCAGATCACCGCGGCGTGCGTCACGCAGGCCGGCGGGGGCGAGCCGTTCGAGGCGCCGGTAGACGGAGACGCGGAGGTCGGCGAGCATCCGCAGCACGGCGTCGTGGGAGACGAGCCGCTCGGCGTAGCGAAAGACGGCGCGCCCGATCCCGAAGGCGCGGGTCGCGGTGACGGCGACCATCAGATACAGCACGGGCGGCTGCTCGGACGCGCGCGAGATGAGCCACCCGGAAACGGCCATGAGCCCGACGGCGGACCCGAGGGCCAGACTCCCCAGCACCAACGCGAGCACGAACCGCCCACGCAGCCGCCCGACGGCGGCCCGCATCCGGGCGAGCGGGTGTGACCCGGCCCCCGGGAGCCCGTCGGCGCCGCCACCGCCGGTACCGGACCGGCGAGCCTCCCCCACGCCCGCCGTCCCGAACCGCTCGGCAGGATCCCCACCGGGACCAGCAACCGGCGCCCCGGGCTTCCCCGCATCCGCCGCACCCGTCACCCTGCCCCGCCCCACGCCGGACAACCGGCCGTCCGTACCGCCACCACCGGCACCACCGCCACCACCAGCACCGCCACCGCCACCGACGGACGCCGTCCCGAACCGCTCGGCGCGCCACCCGTCCAAGCCGACATCCACCGCATCCACCGCATCCGCCGGATCCACCGCATCCGCCGCATTCACCGCCCCCCGGCCACCCCCCACCTCGACCACCCGGTCCGCCACCGAGAGCAGGGCCGGGCGGTGGATCACCAGGATCACCGTGCGGCCCGCCGCCAGCCGGCGGATCGCGGAGACGATCGTCGTCTCCGTCTCGCCGTCCAGCGCCGCCGTCGGCTCGTCCAGCAGGAGCAGCGGGCGGTCGGCGAGGAACGCCCGCGCCAGGGCCAGGCGTTGGCGCTGGCCGGCCGACAGGCCCGTACCGTCCTCGCCCAGCGGGGTGTCTGCGCCCAGCGGCAGCGCGGTCACGAAGTCGTACGCCCCCGCGTCGCGCAGCGCGTCCCGTACGGCGGCATCGGTGGCGTCCGGGCGGGCCAGGCGTACGTTCTCGGCGATCGTCCCCGCGAAGAGGTACGGGTGCTGCGGCACCCACGCGATCCGCTCGCGCCAGCGGTCCAGGTCCAGGTCCGCCAGGTCGGTGCCGCCCACCCGCACCCGGCCCTCCGTCGGCGCCGTGAACCCGAGCAGCACGTTGAGCAGCGTCGTCTTCCCGGACCCGCTCGGGCCGACCAGCGCGACCGTCTCCCCCGGCTCGACCACCAGCGTGGCCGCCTCCAACGACGGTTCCGCGCGCCCCTCGTGGCGGACCGTCACCCCGTCCAGCTCAAGGCGCGGCGAGTCCGGCACCTCGGCGGCCCCGCCCGGACCGGTCGGCCCGGACTCCAGCACGGCGAAGATCTCCTCCGCCGCCGCCAGCCCCTCCGCCGCCGCGTGGTACTGCGCCCCCACCTGACGCAGCGGCAGATACGCCTCCGGCGCCAGGATCAGCACCACCAGACCCGTGTAGAGGTCCAGGTCCCCGTGGACCAGCCGCATCCCGATCCCCACCGCCACCAGCGCCACCGACAGCGTCGACAGCAGCTCCAGCGCGAAGGACGACAGGAAGGCGATCCGCAGCGTACGGAGCGTGGCCCGCCGGTACTCGGAGGTGATCTCCCGCACCGACTCCGCCTGCGCCTTCGCGCGCCCGAAGACCTTCAGCGTGGGCAGCCCGGCGACGACGTCCAGGAAATGCCCCGACAGCCGTGACAGCAACTGCCACTGACGGTCCATCCGGGACTGGGTGGCCCATCCGATCAGCACCATGAAGAGCGGGATCAGCGGCAGGGTCAGCACGATGACGCCCGCCGACACCCAGTCGTCGGTGACGATCCGCGCCAGTACCGCCACCGGCACCACCACCGCGAGCCCGAGCTGCGGCAGATAGCGCGCGAAGTAGTCGTCCAGCGCGTCCACGCCCCGTGTGGCCAGCGCGACGAGCGAGCCGGTGTGCTGACCGCTCAGCCACCCCGGCCCCAGCTCGGCGGCCCGTTCCAGCAGCCGCCCGCGCAGCTCGGACTTGACCGCCGCGCTCGCCCGGTGCGCGGCGAGTTCGGTCAGCCACGCGACGAGCGCGCGCCCGACGGCGACCGCGCCCAGCAGGAGCAGTGGCGTACGGAGCCCGGAGACCCCGAGCCCGCCCTCGAACGCCCCGACCACCACCTCGGCGATGATCATCGCCTGGGCCACGACCAGTCCCGCACCGGCCAGTCCCAGGACCACCACGGCCACCAGGAAGCCCCGGGTGGCCCGTGCGTACCGCAGCAGACGTGGATCGATCGGTTTCACGTGAAACACCCGCCCAGCAGTTCGACACCCATGGCTCTAGTGCGCGTCCGCGATGTGCTGCGTACCGATGCGCTTGCGGAAGACCCAGTACGTCCAGCCCTGGTAGAGCAGCACCACCGGCGTCGCGATCCCCGCGCACCAGGTCATGATCTTCAGGGTGTACGGCGTCGAGGACGCGTTGGTCACCGTCAGGCTCCACTCGGGGTTGAGCGAGGACGGCATGACATCCGGGAACAGCGTCAGGAACAGCATCGCGACGGCGGCCACGATCGTCAGCCCGGAGAGCGCGAACGACCATCCCTCACGCCCCGCCCTGATCGCCACGACCGCGCCCGCCAGGGCCACCACCGCGACGGCGGCGGCGCCCAGGCTCGCGCCGTCACCGCTGTCGGCCTGGGTCCAGCCCAGGAACCCGAGCGCCAGCACGGCGGTCAGCAGCCCCAGACCGAACGCCAGCTGCCGCGCCCGCATCCGGATGTCCCCAACCGTCTTGAGCGCCGCGAACACCGCGCCGTGGAAGGTGAAGAGGGTCAGGGTCACCAGTCCGCCGAGGATCGCGTACGGGTTGAGCAGGTCGGCCAGGTTGCCCACGTACTCCATGTCCGCGTCGATCTTCACGCCGCGCACGATGTTCCCGAAGGCCACGCCCCACAGCACCGCCGGCAGCAGCGAGGTCCAGAAGATCGCGTGTTCCCAGTTGCGCTGCCAGCGCTCCTCGGGGCGCTTGGCCCGGTACTCGAAGGCGACACCGCGCACGATCAGACAGACCAGGATGATCAGCAGCGGCAGATAGAAGCCGGAGAAGAGGGTGGCGTACCACTCGGGGAACGCCGCGAAGGTCGCGCCTCCGGCCGACAGCAGCCACACCTCGTTGCCGTCCCAGACGGGCCCGATGGTGTTGATGAGGACCCTGCGCTCCTTACGGTTCCGGGCGAGCAGCTTCGTCAGGACGCCGATCCCGAAGTCGAAGCCTTCGAGGAAGAAGTAGCCGGTCCACAGGACGGCGATCAGCACGAACCAGACGTCGTGTAGTTCCATGACTGAAGTTCAGCTCCTCAAGTCCTCAGTACGAGAAGGCCATCGGGCGGTCGGCGTCCTTGGAGTCGTGGCCGCCGATCTTCGTGGGTGGGTTGAGGTCGTCGTCGCTCAGATCGGGCGGTCCCGCCTTGACGTACTTCACGAGCAGCTTGACCTCGACGACGGCGAGCACCGCGTAGAGCAGGGTGAAGACGATCATCGAGGTGAGCACCTCGCCCTGCGACGTGCCGGGGGAGACGGCGTCGGAGGTGCGCAGCACCCCGTACACCACCCAGGGCTGCCGGCCGGTCTCGGTGAAGATCCAGCCCCAGGAGTTGGCGATCAGCGGGAAGAGCATCGTCCACAGGGCGACCAGCCAGTACATGTGCGCGAAGCGCGGGCCGAGCGCCTTGTTGCGCAGGAGTACGAGATTCGGCACCTCGTCCTCGCCGGTCCGCAGCGCCTTCGGCAGCAGGAACTTCCGGCGGGTCAGCCAGAGCCCGAGGAGACCGATGCCCAGCGACGCCATACCGAAGCCGATCATCCAGCGGAAGCCCCAGTACGCGACGGGGATGTTGGGCCGGTAGTCACCGGGCCCGTACTTCTCCTGCTCGGCCTTCTGGACGTCGTTGATGCCGGGCACGAAGGAGTCGAAGTCGCTGTGCGCGAGGAAGGACAGCAGGCCGGGGATCTCCAGGGCGACCTTGTTGTGGCCCTCGTCCACGTCCCCGTAGGCGAAGATCGAGAACGGCGCGGGCGCCTCGCCGTCCCACAGGGCCTCGGCGGCGGCCATCTTCATCGGCTGCTGCTCGTACATGATCTTGCCGAGCGTGTCGCCGCTGACGGCGGTGAGCAGACCGGCCGTCACGAGGGTGACGAGGCCGAGCCGCAGCGAGGTCCGCATGACCGGGATGTTCTGCCGGTGCTTCTTGCTCTTGCGGCGCGCGAGATGGAAGGCGGAGATGCCGACCATGAACGCGCCGCCGACCATGAAGGCCGCCGTCATGGTGTGGAAGAACTGGGCGAGCGCGGTGTTCTGGGTCAGTACGGCCCAGAAGTCGGTCAGCTCGGCCCGGCCGCGCTCCTCGTTGATCCGGTAGCCGACGGGGTGCTGCATCCAGGAGTTGGCCGCGAGGATGAAGTACGCGGAGAGGATCGTGCCGATCGAGACCATCCACATGCAGGCCAGATGGATCTTCTTGGGCAGCTTGTCCCAGCCGAAGATCCACAGACCGATGAACGTGGACTCGAAGAAGAAGGCGATCAGCGCCTCGAAGGCGAGCGGGGCGCCGAAGACATCGCCGACGAAGCGGGAGTAGTCGGACCAGTTCATACCGAACTGGAACTCCTGCACGATGCCGGTGACGACCCCCATCGCGATGTTGATCAGGAAGAGCTTGCCCCAGAACTTGGTCGCCTTGAGGTACTTGGGGTTCGACGTCCGTACCCAGGCGGTCTCCAGGCCGGCGGTCAGCGCGGCGAGGGAGATCGTGAGGGGGACGAAGAGGAAGTGGTAGACGGTGGTGATGCCGAACTGCCATCGCGCGAGAGTCTCGGGAGCCAGTGCGATGTCCACGATGTCTCTCTCCTTCTCCGTACGGGCCCCTTGCCGGGGGCTGCGGCTTGCCCTGTTGGTCCCGGTCAGAACGGGACGAGTCAGAAAACAGGGACGCGCTTGTGAACGCGTTCACATTCACAAGCAAAAGTATGGCGCACGGCCCGACCGGATCTTCAAGGGGGGGTCCCCTTCGAACATCCCGCCGTGACCGCGCGCCGGAATCAGCCTGGGAGAGAGCCTGATTCGGACCGCCGGACCGTCGAACGGCCTGCGCGCCGAACCGTCGGACGGCCGGCCCGCCGGACCGCCCGCTCAGATCTCCTTGCGGAACGACTCCGCCGTGTGCAGGAACAGGTCGTTCGCCTCGTACTCGCCGATCGTCACCCGTACCCCCTCGCCCGCGAACGGCCTGATCGTCACGCCCGCCCGCTCGCACGCCGCCGCGAAGTCGGTCGTACGCTCCCCCAGCCGCAGCCACACGAAGTTGGCCTGCGTCTCGGGCACCGTCCAGCCCTGCGCGCGCAGTGCGTCGTACACGCGGGTGCGCTCACCGACCAGCGACCCCACCCGCCCCAGCAGCTCGTCCTCGGCGCGCAGCGAGGCGACCGCCGCGTCCTGTGCGATCTGGCTCACACCGAAGGGCACGGCGGTCTTGCGCAGCGCGGCGGCCACCGGCTCGTGGGCGATGGCGAAGCCGACACGCAGCCCCGCGAGGCCGTACGCCTTGGAGAAGGTCCGCAGCACGGCGACGTTGGGCCGCTCCCGGTAGATCTCGACCCCGTCGGGAACGTCGGTGTCGCGGATGAACTCGCGGTACGCCTCGTCCAGTACCACCAGGACATCGCTGGGCACGCGGTCGAGGAACCGTTCCAGCTCGGCCCGGCGCACCACGGTGCCGGTGGGGTTGTTGGGGTTGCAGACGAAGATCATCCGTGTCCGCGCGGTGATCGCGTCCGCCATCGCGTCCAGGTCGTGCACCTCGTCCGCGTCCAGCGGCACCTTCACCGACGTGGCGCCCGAGACCTGCGTGATGATCGGGTACGCCTCGAAGGACCGCCAGGCGTAGATCACCTCGTCGCCGGGCCCGGAGGTGGCCTGAAGCAGCTGCTGGGCGACACCCACGGAGCCCGTGCCGGTGGCCAGGTGCGAGACGGGCACTCCGAAACGGTCGGCCAGCTCGCTCATCAGCCCGGTGCACGCCATGTCGGGGTAGCGGTTGAACGCGCCGGCCGAGGCGAGCACGGTCTCCATCACGCCGGGGAGCGGCGGGTACGGGTTCTCGTTGGACGACAGCTTGTACGCGACGGGCCCGCCGGCCGCCGCCGGCTTGCCCGGCTTGTAGGTGGGAATGCCGTCCAGCTCGGCGCGCAGCTTCGGGCTCGTCTCGCTCACCGCGGGTCCTCCTCGGGCGTTCTGGGCTTTATGGATGTTCTGAGGTGCTCTGAGGTGCTCTGGGGCGTTACAGGGGCTTTCTCGGAGCGCCCCGAAGGGCGTTCCGTGGGCCTTACACATGATCGGCTCACCTCATACGGATGCACCAATACTCCTCACCTTAAGAGGATTGCCGACCCCTGCGAATACCCGTCCCGGAACCGGGTGCCGAAGGAGCCGCCGAGGCCCCGGGGAACGGGCCCGGAACCGCGCCCTGACAGGGGGAGCGCTCCTTGGCCTGGCGCGCGCCGGTGGCTCACTCCGTGGCGCGCATCCCCCGTGGGGGTGAGTTGAGACCTCTTCGAAACATCGGACACTCGCCAGGCCCATCCAGCTCCACGCTTGACAGACAACAACCGAATCGCTCAACGGCCTTGATTTCCATCCCGATTGACCGTTGTTGATCATGCAGAAACGTGACTCCTGGGAGGTGAATATGCGACCGGCCTTACCACCTTGATGAGCCCTACTATCGGCTCGCCATGACACCAGCAGGGAAACACCAGGTGAGCCGGACGGACACAACCCGCCGGGGCAGCCGGCAAGGTCGGGCGGGCATCCGGGACGTGGCCGCCGCTGCCGGTGTCTCCATCACGACCGTCTCCGACGCGCTCAACGGCAAGGGCCGCTTACCCGACGCCACACGCCGCCATGTCCGAGAAGTCGCCGAACGGCTGGGCTACCGCCCCTCCGCCGCGGCCCGAACCCTCCGTACCGGCAAGTCAGGACTGATCGGCCTGACCGTGACCACGTACGGGGATGAACCTTTCACCTTCACCGAATTCGCCTACTTCGCCGAGATGGCCAGGGCCGCGACCTCCGCGGCGCTCGCCCGCGGCTACGCCCTCGTCATCCTGCCCGCCACCTCCCGGCACGACGTCTGGTCGAACGTCGCGCTCGACGGCACCGTCGTCGTCGACCCCTCCGACCACGACCCGGTCGTCACCGAACTCGTCCGCCAGGGCCTGCCCGTCGTCTCCGACGGCCGCCCGGCCGGCACCCTCCCCGTCACCGCCTGGGTCGACAACGACCACGAGGCCGCCGTACTCGACCTGCTCGACCATCTCGCCGCGGCCGGCGCCCGCCGGATCGGGCTGCTCACCGGGACCACCACCGACACGTACACCCGGCTCTCCACCACCGCCTATCTGCGCTGGTGCGAGCGCGTCGGACAGGACCCGGTCTACGAGTCCTACCCCGCGCACGACCCCTGCGCCGGGGCCGTCGCCGCCGACCGGCTGCTCGCCAGACCCGACCGCCCCGACGCGGTGTACGGGCTCTTCGACCCCAACGGCACCGATCTGCTCGCCGCCGCACGGCGCTACGGCCTGCGGGTGCCCGAGGACCTGCTGCTGGTCTGCTGTAGCGAGTCCACCGTGTACGCGACCACCGAACCGCCCATCACGACGCTGTCGCTCAAGCCGCGCCGTATCGGCACCGCCGTCGTCCAGCTCCTCATCGACGCCATCGAGGGGATCGACACCGGGCGGCCCGTCGAACAGGTGATACCGACAGAGCTGATCGTGCGGACCTCGTCCCAACGGCGCCCGCCCCGCACCACGGTCAGCGCTCCGAGGTCCCCCGCCAGGGACTGACGCCCGGCCGGCCCGACACCCGGGCCCGGCTCCGGTCCGGTCCGGTCCGGTCCGGTCCGAGTCCACATCGGGTCCGAGTCCACATCCGGTCACCGTCCGGTCCCGGTCCGGTCCAGTTCGAGTCCGGCGCGTGAGTGACGCGTGAGCGACGCGAAGGGGATTCGGAGGGAGCAATTCGGGCGATCCGTGTGAAAACAGCCGGTGAAACGTGGGTGGAATCGGATTGACCACCCCTGGTGCGTCACACAGGGGTGGCTGCATTCCTATGATGGGCGCACGACACCGCGGACCTTCCCCTACCTCCGGTGGGGATGTCCCCGCCCGGCCAGGCGGGCCCGAGAGGTGTACGCCAGGCGCGACGGTGGTGGAGGGGTCGATGACGCAGGGGGCCGGGACCGGTCAGGGACCCGTGGTGCGGACGGCGACGTTGCGCGACTTCCGGGTACCGCCGTACACACAGGTTCCCGTGCGGCCGGGACAGCCGGGGCAGCCCGCGCCGCCCGAACAGGCAGTGCCGGGCGGTGAGTCGGGGCAGCCCGGCGAGGCCGTGCCGCGGGCGGTCGCGGTGGCCCCCGAGCCGGCCGCGGCGTCGCCGCTGCTCGCCGAGCGGAACGGCTCGCCGGGCCGGCTGAGCATCACGCCCAGCATCGATCCGCGCAGCCTCGTCGGTACGCTTCCCGGCGCCCCGGTCCTGGCCACGGCACCGGCCACGGCACCGGCCCCGCTCCCGACGCCGGTCGCGGCACCCGCCGTGCCCGCGACGGCCGTTGCGGCACCCGTGGCACCCGTGGCACCCGCCGCGCCCGTCGCGGCACCCGCCGCCGACGTCACACCCCCGGTCCACCCCGGCAACGCCGTCCCGCACGACGAGATCCCCGAGGGCTACACCCCCACCGAGCGCGACCTCCCGGTGATCAACCGCGGTGACACCGCCCGGGTCCTGGTCGAGACGGTGGAGAGCCCGGTCGCCCCGGACGGTCTCGGCCCGCTCTTCGTCGTCGGCGACGTCCACGGCTATCTCGACGAACTCGTCGCCGCCCTCACCGAACAGGGCCTCATCGACGCCGACGGCGGCTGGTCCGCCGGCAACGCCCGCCTGTGGTTCCTCGGCGACTTCACCGACCGGGGTCCCGACGGCGTCGGCGTCATCGACCTCGTCATGCGGCTCTCCGCCGAGGCAGCCGCCGCCGGTGGCTACTGCAAGGCCCTGATGGGCAATCACGAACTGCTGCTGCTCGGCGCCAGGCGCTTCGGCGACACCCCCGTCAACTCGGGGGCGGGCACCGCCACCTTCCAGGCCGCCTGGCTGTTGAACGGCGGTCAGAAGGCGGACATGGAGCGCCTCCAGGACGTCCATCTCCAGTGGATGTCCCGGCTCGACGCGCTGGTCGAGGAGGACGGGCATCTGCTGATGCACTCCGACACGACCGCGTACCTCGACTACGGCAGCACCATCGAGGACGTCAACGACAACGTCCGCGCCATCCTCACCCGCAACGACGCGGACGAGTGCTGGGACATCTTCCGCAAGCTCACCAAGCGCTTCGCGTTCCGTGACAACGGCGGCCCGGAGGCGGCCAGGGAACTGATGGCCGCGTACGGCGGCGGACGGATCGTTCACGGCCACAGCCCGATTCCGTATCTGCTCGGCGAGGTCGGCACCGAGGACGCCTCGGACGGCGCGGAGGACTCCGGACCCGTGGTCGACGGCCCGCACGTGTACGCGGACGGGCTCGCCATCGCCATGGACGGCGGAGTGACCATGGCCGGAAAGCTACTGGTCGTACAGCTCCCGCTGCATAACTGAGCAGAGTGGGGGCAGGTCATTTCAGTGAACTCCCTGTCACCCCGTGCCTTAACCGCTCTACCATCGGCTCATCCGTAGCAGGCTCTCCTCCGTTTTCGCCAATCGTCCGCTCCTGGTGGGCAATTCGGCCTCACGGAGCATCGGGGGATGCACATGAACAGCGCTCCGCATCTGCTGAACGAGGATCGCGCCGATTTCGAGCGGATTCTCGACGAGACGCTGCGCCATGCGCACGATCGTCCGGATCTGGCCGATGTCGGACAGCGGCTCAATACCGAACAACTGCGCACGATGGCTCTGGGCGCGACCTCTCTGATAGCCGCCGCGGCTGCGGCCGAGTACGAGCACTTCGCCAAGGTCCGGGAGGAGTTCCGTACGCCGGCCGGCCCACCGGTGGGCGACTCCGTACTGTCCCCGGCGCAGGCGCCCGGCGAGACGGGCGCGGGTCTCGCCGCCGTCGTCGCCGTCCTGGTGCCGGCCCTCGCGGGCGCGGCGGCCGTGGTCTTCCTGCTCGTCGGCGCACTGCTGAGGCTGCTCAGCCCGGTGCCCGCCTTCTCCGGCACGCTGCTCACCGTCGGCTGGTTCTTCTGCGCCGTCACGGCCGTCGGACTGGCTGTCGCCGGGGCCGGGCTGCTGATCACCGCCCTGCGCAACGCGTCGACAGAGGTCTCGGCGGGTGAGACGGACGGCTCATGGCCCGACGAGGTGTCACGGGCCCGCGAGGCGTGGCGCGTCGCCGTACTGGAACGGGGAATCCTGCCGTTCCTGCGCGAAGCCCTGGCCGCGCCCGACGTGGAGCCCACGCCGAAGGCCCGGCCCGCGCAGCATCTGCCGAAGATGGGCTACAGCCGCCCGAACTTCTCCAGCCCCGGCGACGGCGCGACGACCGGCCAGCGCCCCACGTTCTCCAGCCCGGACTTCTCCAGCCCCGACTACGGCGGGCCCGAGCACCGGCCGGAGTGACCCACAGGGGCGCGGCACATGTCCTGAGCGACGACTTCCGGCCAGTCCTGCCGTAAGGCTTGGACTGAACCGATCGGCGGCCCGGTCCGTAGCGAGGAAAGAACCAATACCTCCGCACGGTCCGCGAGGGAGCACCCGTTGCCGAACCACACCGATCAGGAATATGCCGCCGCAGTCATGCATATATACAGCGATCACCCGACCGAGCGCAGGATCCTGAAGGGGTATCTCCCGGTAGCGAACGAGAAGTTTCCCGGGATCATCGCCGGAGATACCATCGCGGTTTATCTGTACAACCTCAAGAGCGAAAGGGCATACATAGGGCCCTTGATGGAGAGAGCCCTGAATTACGCGGAAATACCTCTGGAACCGCGGGCGAGTGGTCGCGGACTAAGAATTTCAGGAAACACTCCGAGCATTCACACACTGTACAAAACAGAGAAAGACATGAAATACGGCGCGACCATCCGGGACCTTTACGGCCTGGCCGGGGGCACCGGCACCCCCATGATGGAGAAGGGAATTCTGCCGAAACCGTCGAGCGGGCCCGGCGAACTGAAAACCATCGTGAGCCATCTGAACCGGATCAGAAGCATGGGCTCGAAGCTGGGTACGTCAGTGGAAACAGCGCTCCGGGAGGCGGAGATCCCGTTGGTGACGCGGCGGGACAAGGACGGGAATCCCGACGGCTTCACCATATCGCCGACCGCGCCGCTGGGCGCCCCGAAACCGATCCTTGGAATTCCCGCCCAGAATCAGCCCCGGAACCATAACAGGGTCCCGCCCCAGCCACAGCCCCAGGCCCGGATCCAGCCCCGGATCCAGGTCGACCCGCCCCAGCCGCAATTCGCCGCGCACACCTATTCCTATGGCCAGGAACAGCAATATCATTTCCCGGCCGGCGCCACTCAGGAGGCGCCCGCGCAGCCGGTGTCAGCGGCCGGTGAGCTGCTGCCCCCCGGTTACCAGCAGTCGCAGGCCGGTCCCTCCCGGCCGGACACCTCTTCGTACAGTCAATATCTGCGGCAACTGGCTAACGGCCAGGCCTCCCCCTCCCACAGCAAGCCCGGTCGCCGTCCCTGACCCTCGCTTCCGACGGCGACGGTGGTGGGGGCACCGCTCTGCCCCTCACCACACAGTCGCCGCGCGTCAGTCGGCCAGCGGCAGATACACCCGGTTGCCGCTCGCCGCGAACTCCTTCGACTTGGCCGCCATACCCGCCTCGATCTCGTCCTGCGAACCGCCGTGGTCACGCCGGATGTCGTGCGAGATCTTCATCGAGCAGAATTTCGGCCCGCACATCGAGCAGAAATGCGCGGTCTTCGCCGGCTCGGCGGGCAGCGTCTCGTCGTGGAACTCCCGTGCCGTGTCCGGGTCGAGCGCCAGATTGAACTGATCCTCCCAGCGGAATTCGAACCGCGCGTCCGACAGCGCGTCGTCCCACTCCTGCGCCCCCGGATGCCCCTTGGCCAGATCCGCCGCGTGCGCCGCGATCTTGTAGGTGATGACACCGGTCTTCACGTCGTCGCGGTTCGGCAGACCGAGATGCTCCTTGGGCGTCACGTAGCAGAGCATCGCCGTGCCCCACCAGGCGATCATCGCCGCGCCGATGCCGGAGGTGATGTGGTCGTACGCCGGGGCGACGTCCGTCGTCAGCGGGCCGAGCGTGTAGAACGGCGCCTCCTCGCAGATCTCCTGCTGGAGGTCGATGTTCTCCTTGATCTTGTGCATCGGGACATGGCCCGGACCCTCGATCATGGTTTGTACGTGGTGCCGCTTGGCGATGGTGTTCAGCTCACCCAGCGTCCGCAACTCGGCGAACTGCGCCTCGTCGTTGGCGTCGGCGATCGAGCCGGGGCGCAGGCCGTCGCCGAGTGAGTACGTCACGTCGTACGCCGCGAGGATGTCGCACAGCTCCTCGAAATTCTCGTACAGGAAAGACTCCTGATGGTGCGCCAGACACCACGCGGCCATGATCGAGCCGCCGCGCGAGACGATCCCGGTCTTGCGGCGGGCTGTCAGCGGCACATAGCGCAGGAGCACGCCGGCGTGAACGGTCATGTAGTCGACGCCCTGTTCGGCCTGCTCGATGACCGTGTCCTTGTAGATCTCCCAGGTCAGCTCCTCGGCCTTGCCGTCGACCTTCTCCAGGGCCTGGTAGAGCGGCACGGTGCCGATGGGGACGGGGGAGTTGCGCAGCACCCACTCGCGGGTGGTGTGGATGTTGCGGCCGGTGGAGAGGTCCATGACCGTGTCGGCGCCCCACTTGGTGGCCCAGGTCATCTTGTCCACCTCCTCCTCGATGGAGGAGGTGACGGCGGAGTTGCCGATGTTGGCGTTGACCTTCACCAGGAACCGCTTGCCGATGATCATCGGCTCGATCTCGGGATGGTTGACGTTGGCGGGCAGTACGGCGCGGCCCGCGGCGATCTCGTCGCGTACGACCTCGGGTGCGACGTTCTCCCGGATGGCGACGTACTCCATCTCCGGGGTGATGTCCCCGCGCCGGGCGTACGCGAGTTGGGTCACCGGCTGTCCGGCGCGGCCCCGGCGCGGCTGGCGCGGGCGGCCGGGGAAGACCGCGTCGAGGTTGCGCAGCCCGCCGCGCGGTGAGGTGTGCTTGAGGCCGTCGTCCTCGGGGCGGACGGGGCGGCCGGCGTACTCCTCGGTGTCGCCGCGGCCGATGATCCAGTTCTCCCGGAGCGGTGCGAGCCCGCGCCGTACGTCGGTCTCGACGGTGGGGTCGGTGTACGGCCCCGACGTGTCGTACAGCGTCACGTCGTTGCCGTTGGTGAGATGCACCTGACGGACCGGCACCCGGAGATCGGGGCGTGAACCCGCCACATACCCCTTGTGCCAGCCGATCGGCCTGTCCTCGCCCGTGGGGTCGGAGGCAGACGTGTGTGTGTCCTGAACGGTCATGGAGACCTACTCCCTACGCCGGCATTACCCGGTAACAGGTTCGGCGGTCGACGCAGCGAAGGGGTCCGGGAAGTCCCGGAACTCCACAGTCAGCGTCCTCTCAGCCCGGTGCTCCGAGCTCCCGCGTGTGTAAAGGCACCACCACGCTAACGCCATGCCGGGCGTGCTGAACAGAGGGCCTCCGTCGTTCTTGCGATGATCGGTCGGTGACCTCACCCCAGCAGACACCCGAGCCGCACGGCCACTCGCACAGCCACGGGCCGGCCGCACCGGTCTCCCAGCACCTGCGCAAGGTCATCGCCGCGGTGCTGATTCCCTTCGCGACGGCGGTCGTTGTCGGTCTCGTCGTGCTCTGGCCCGGCGGCGCCCCGGCGCACGAACGTACCGGTGTCGGCTTCGACCGGCAGACCCAGCAGGGCGAGGTCGTGAAGATCGAGAAAGTCGACTGCAAGGACGTGAACGCCGCTCAGGTCCCGCCGACGGGCGACACGTCGACGCCGGAGGGGCGTGAGGCGCAGCGCGCGCAGACCGGGGACTGTGTGAAGGCGACGGTCGAGGTGAAGAGCGGCAAGGACACGGGGCGCAAGTTCGTCGAGGTCGTCCAGCCGGACGCGCCACGGCAGTTTCACGTGAAACAGGGTGTGGTGGTGGCTTATGCCCCCGACGCTCCCCGGGATCTCCAGTACTCGGTCACGGACGTGGACCGTACGGTGCCGATGGCGGTGCTGGCCGGGATCTTCGCGCTCGCGGTGATCGTGGTGGGGCGGTTGCGCGGGCTGATGGCCCTGGTCGCGCTGGTGATCTCGTTCGCCGTACTGACGCTCTTCATCCTGCCGGCGATCCTTCAGGGCTCGAACCCGCTGATCGTCGCGGTCGTCGGGGCGAGCGCCATCATGCTGATCGCGCTGTATCTGTGCCACGGTCTGACGGCCCGTACGTCGGTCGCCGTCCTCGGCACGCTGATCTCGCTGCTGCTGATCGGGCTGCTGGGCTCGCTGTTCATCGGCTGGGCGAGCCTGACGGGCAACACCGACGACAACACCGGTCTGATCCACGGGCTGTATCCGGAGATCGACATGAGCGGTCTGCTGCTGGCGGGCGTCATCATCGGATCGCTCGGCGTGCTCGACGATGTGACGGTCACCCAGACGTCGGCGGTGTGGGAGCTGCGTCAGGCGGATCCGACCATGGGGCCCCGCGCGCTCTACCGGGCGGGGATCCGGATCGGCCGCGACCACATCGCGTCGGTGGTCAACACGCTCGTACTGGCCTACGCGGGCGCGGCGTTGCCGCTGCTGCTGCTCTTCACGATCGCGGAGTCGAGCGTGGGGACGGTGGCGACCAGCGAGCTGGTGGCCGAGGAGATCGTACGGACCCTGGTGGGGTCCATCGGGCTGGTCGCGTCCGTGCCGGTGACCACGGCCCTGGCGGCGCTGGTGGTGTCGGCGGACCGGCCGGGGTCGCCGGGCGCGGCGTCGGCGGAGAGCGCGACGGGGGCGCCCTCAGGGGCACCCTCGGGAGCGCCGTCGAAGGCGTCCTCCGGGGGCCCGTTCGGCGGGCTGCGGACGCGGGGCGGGGGCGGGCGACGCCGTAAGGCGTAGAGCCCGCCGGCCGCCGACGGTGGCGGGGGCGGGATGGCGGCGGATGGCGGCGCGGGTGGCTCAGCCGGCGTTCTCCTCCGCGAGGATGCGGCCGAGCGTCTCCTCCAGGTCGGTCTCGAAGTCTCCGAGCGTCATCTCCTGGCCGAGGGGGACCAGCCGGTCCGTCCGGTCGAGGAAGGCCACCAGCGGCGGCGCGCTGACCCGGAACAGGGCGTGCTCGGCGCCGACCTGGAGTCGGATGTGGACGTCGGAGAGTTCTTCGGGCTGGGTGGGCGAGATGTAGACGTCGCCGTCGCCGCTGGGCTCGTTGATGCCGTCGACCAGCAGCTCGCGGCCGAAGGCCCAGGTGACCGGGGCGTCGCCGGGCAGATGGAACGTCATCCGCACCGCGTAGGGGTCCGCCGTCTCGTAACGCAGTTCCACGGGAATTCGGAAGGAGAGCTCCTCGGAGACGAGGAAACTCATCAGGACTTCGGCCTGAACCAACTCGCGCATCATGTACCCCGCAGTGGATGACGGAAAGTTACGGAGAGTAAGAAATTCGGAGGGATTTTGGGGGTTTGAAGGGTGAAACGTCCGATATTGGTGCCCCTTGATCCTCTTCTTAATCGTCCAGTACGCAGTATCGGATCACAAGGAGTGATATTTCAGATACTGATAGAGAATTCCAGCGAGCCGATCATGTTTCCGATCTCTTTGCATAGCCGTTCGACAGCGGGAAGCAGCTTTTCCTCCTGATGCAGCGGCACGGACGTCGCGAGAGCCGCGATCGTCGCCCCGGCCCTGATCGGTACGGCGGCGCAGACGTGACCGAGCACATACTCCTGGCGCTCGAACACGGGCCCCGTACGCCCCATGGCACCCAGACGTGACAGCAGGGTGCGCCGGTCGGCGACGGAGAAGGGGGTGAGCGGGCCCACGGGGTGCCGGTCCAGATGGTCCCGGCGGGCGTCCTCGTCGAGCTGGCTCAGCAGACACTGGCCGATCGCGTGCGCGTGCGCGGTCTCGCGGAAGTCGGCCCATTCGGCGACGGCGGGCGCGGCGGGGCTGTCGGCGATCGCGACGACCTCGATCTCGCCCTCGCGGTAGACCGCGAAGTACACCGGCGCCCCGATCACATCGCGGCAGTGCTCCATCGATTCGGCCATGGTGCGCCGGGCCCGGCCCAGCCGCGGGCCCGCACCGCTCACCAGGCGGTCCACCGCGTCGCCGAGGAAGAACATCCCCTTCTCCCGGCGGAGATAGCCCTCGTGGGTCAGGGTCCGTAACAGGTGATAGGCGGTGGGGAGGGGAAGACCGGCCTCGCGCGCGAGCTGTTTCGCCGGGGCGCCGTTCGGATGGGCGCCGGCCGACTCCAGCAGGCGCAGCGCACGTCGCACCGAACCGATCAGGGTTGGGGCAGCTGGCGTGGTCGCTGTGGCCAAAGGTCACCCCCAGGCGTACTGACGGGCGTGCGCCCGCTCGCGGGGGCCGCCCCCGCGCCCGCCGCACCCTCGGGGACCTCGGACAGAGTCTGAGGTCCGGCGCCGAGAACTCGCACAATGCGTTGGTCAAAACGACCGTCGACGCTGTTTTCGCAGGATGTGGCAGAGGCTTGCCACTCTAATGGCAGCTTCTGAGGAGGGAGTGGTTTCGGATCCGCCATTCCCCCGCGCGGGCTAACGGCGGGGGTGTGGCCGAGGGTGCGGCCCGGGGTGGGGCCGGGGGTGCGGCCCGGGGTGGGGCCGGGGGTGCGGCGCCGCCCCGACGGGGCGGCGGGGCGGTCTACCAGTCGCCGCGCGAGGACGAGGACGAGGTGAATTTCCGTACCGCGAAGACGAGCCCGCCGACCAGCGCCACCAGGATCAGCGCCTTGAAGAGCAGAGCGATCACAAACCCGACCACGCTCGCGATGAGCCCGCCGAACACGACGAGAACGACCACAGGCAACGCGATCCACTTCACCCACCAGGGCATTCCCGCGACAATCTCCCGTACGGCCATCGTCCCTACCTCGTTCCATGAGTCCTGACGTTCGTTCCGCTGCCTTCGATGCTAGAGCGGCGCGGCCCGGAACGGAGGTCCCGGAGCCCTGGAACACCCCTGACCCGACCCTGACGAAAGGGATGAGGGTCCGCGGTCGCCCGTCTCCTCCCTGAGCCGGGGGCCGTCTCAGCCCTCAGGAGGGGAGAAGACGACCATCACCCGCAGGTCCTCGCTGATGTGGTGGAACTTGTGCGCCGTACCGGCCGGGACGTAGACGACGCTGCCCCGCCCGACCTGCGTCGTCTCCATGCCCACGGTGATCGCCGCCCGCCCGCTCACGACGAAGTAGACCTCGTCCTGGCTGTGCGGCTGCTGCGGGTCGGTGGTGCCGGCGTCCAGCGCGTACAGGCCGACGGACATGTTCCGTTCCCGTACAAATTGCAGATACGCACCGTCGTTGGCGGCACGTTCCGCCTCCAGCTCGTCCAGTCGGAATGCCTTCATGCCACGATCTCACCATGAAGAATTTCGTAGTCAAGACGATCGCCAACGCGGGAGCGCTGGCCGTGGCGATCTGGTTGATCAATGACATCACCCTGACCGGTGACAGCACCGGCAAGAAGGCTCTCGCGCTGGTGGTCGTGGCGCTGATCTTCGGTGTGGTGAATTTCGTCGTCAAGCCGATCGTCCAATTGCTGACACTGCCGCTGTTCATCGTCACCCTGGGGCTGTTCACCCTGGTCGTGAACGCGCTGATGCTGCTGCTGACCTCCTGGCTCGCCGACAAGCTCGATCTGAGTTTCCATGTCGAGGGCTTCTGGACGGCCGTGCTCGGCGGGCTCATCATCTCGATCGTGTCGTGGGCGCTGAACGTCGTGCTCCCCGACGACAAGGACTGATCGCCCGTGGCGAGCGAGACGGGCGCCGCGCCGGGCCCGGGCCACACGGTGCCGGACTTCGGGACGGGGGACGGCACCCGGGCCGTACGGGCCGGACTGCCCGACCCGGTGAAGTACGAACCGACCCTGCCGGGACCGGTGTTCGCCGCGCACTTCCATCTGCCGGGCGAGCCGACGGGCCCGTACACCTACGGCCGTGACACCAATCCGACCTGGACCTATCTGGAACGGGCCATCGGCGAGCTGGAGGCCCCGGGCCGGGCCGTCGAGACGGTCACCTTCGCCTCCGGGATGGCCGCGATCTCGGCGGTGCTCTTCTCCCAGCTGCGGACCGGCGACGCGGTCGTGCTGCCGGACGACGGCTATCAGGCCCTGGCGCTGCTGCGGGAGCAGCTCACGGCGTACGGCATCGAGGTACGGACCGCCCCCACCGGCGGCGACGCGCAGCTCGGTGTGCTGGCCGGTGCCCGGCTGCTGTGGATCGAGAGCCCGTCCAACCCCGGGCTCGACGTCTGCGACATCCGCCGGCTGGTGCGGGCGGCGCACGACGAGGGCGCTCTCGTCGCCGTCGACAACACGCTCGCCACCCCGCTCGGGCAGCGCCCCCTGGAACTCGGCGCGGACTTCAGCGTGGCCAGCGACACCAAGGGCACGACGGGCCACGGCGACATCCTCCTGGGCCACGTGACCTGCGAGGACGCCGAACTGGCTGCGGGTGTACGACGCTGGCGCAAGATGGCCGGTGCCATCCCCGGGCCGATGGAGGCCTGGCTCGCCCATCGCTCACTGGCCACCCTCCAGCTGCGCCTCGACCGTCAGTGCGCGAGTGCGCTGGTGCTCGCGCGGGCGCTCGGCGGGCGCGCCGAGGTGAGCGGGCTGCGCTACCCCGGGCTGCCCGACGACCCCTCGCACGCCGTCGCGTCCACCCAGATGCGGCGCTACGGGTGCGTCGTGTCGTTCGTCCTGCCCGACAAGGAGCACGCCGAGCGCTTCCTGGACGGGCTGCGCCTGGTGGACGACGCGACGAGCTTCGGCGGGGTACGGTCCACGGCGGAACGGCGGGGGCGGTGGGGCGGCGACGCCGTACCGGAGGGCTTCGTCCGGCTCTCCGTGGGCGCCGAGGACCCCGACGACCTGGTCGCGGACGTACTGCGCGCGCTGGCCGAGGCCGCGCCCTGACAGAGGTGCGAGACAGAACGGGCGGTCCGAACCTCCCCCCTCGTGGCTCGGACCGCCCACGGGTTCCACGCGCGAAGAACCACGCTCACAAGGCTAGTTGACTGTGCGTCAGTGTCCAATCACAGTAGCGACAGCCGCCTATCGACTTATTTATAGTTGGACGCTCCGGCGACGGGCCCTGGGACGGGTTCGCGTGGGGCCGGAAGTTGAGGAGGGCTGTCATGGACCTGGCCCTGCTGCGTACCTTCGTCACCGTCCACCGAGCCGGCTCCTTCACCCGCGCCGCCGCCCTGCTCGGGCTCTCGCAGCCCGCGGTCACCGGCCAGATACGCACCCTGGAACGCCAGTTGGGGCGCCCGCTGTTCCTGCGCCAGGCCCGCGGCGTCACCCCCACCACCATCGGCGACGAACTCGCCCACCGCGCGGCGCCCCACCTCGACGCACTGGTCGAGATCACCGAGACCGGGCTCGACGACGAGTCGGGCGTACGCACCCTGCATCTCGCGGGGCCGCCGGAGTTCACCTCCGTACGGGCCCTGCCCGCGCTCACCCCCCTGATCAGTCAGGGCCTCGCGCTCCGCGCCTCCTTCTTCGCCAACGCCGAGGAGACCCTGGACGGCCTCGCCGCCGGACACCACGACCTCGCCATCGCCACCGCCCGGCCACGCGGCGGCCTGCTGACCTCGACCCCGCTCTGCGACGAGGAGCACGTCCTGGTCGCCTCGCCGCGCTGGGCGGCGCGGCTGGGCCACGACGTACTGCGCAAGGGCCACGTCGTGCTGGAACAGCTGCCCGTGGTGGAGGTCCACGAGTCCCTGCCGCTCGTCTCCCGCTACTGGGCGTCGGTCTTCGACTCCCGGCCGGCCGCCGCCGGCGCCGTCATCGCACCCGACCTGCGCGCCGTCCTGGAGAGCGCGGCGGCGGGCGCCGGACTGGCGGTACTGCCCCGCTATCTGTGCGAGGCCGCCCTGGAACGCGGTGAGATCGTCGCTCTCTACGACCCGCCGGTGCCGCCGCTGCGCACGTACTTCCTCGTCGTACGCACCGGCACGCTCGCCCTGCCGCACATCGCGCGGGCGCACGAGTGGCTGCTGCGCGCTTCGGTGGACTGGTGACCGCCGGGGCCCGGGGAGTTTCGACACGCCCTTATCGGGCCACGCTCTTCCCATGACCGAACGGCCCGTGGTCAAGCGCACCGCACGCGCCATCCTGCTCGACGGCGACCATCTCGTCCTCATCAAGCGCACGAAGCCCGGGGTGGATCCGTACTGGCTGACGCCCGGCGGCGGCGTCGAGCCGTACGACGCCACCGTGGTCGACGCGCTCCACCGCGAGGTGGACGAGGAGCTGGGCGCCAAGATCACCGATGTCGTGCCGTGCTTCGTGGACACCGTCGAGCACATCGCGGACCACGGGGTCACCGGCGTGAAGGTGCAGCACTTCTTCGTCTGCCGCCTCGCGTCGATGGACCCGTCGCTGCGGCACGGACCGGAGATGGACGAGCCGTGCGGTGAGTACGAGATCGTACGGGTCCCGTTCAGCCGGGTCGGGATCGCCGCCGTCCATCTCGTACCGCTGTCGCTGCGGCACTATCTGGACGGCAACATCGAGGGCGTACGGGCGATGCACGCGCCCGACCTGGGCTGATCCCGCTAGTCGCGCTGCTGCCCGAGCAGTGCGAACGCCTCGCGCAGATCGCCGCCCGTGTAGGTGTGGGTGGCGAGACCCGCCAGATGGTGGTCCGCGTTCATCGCCACCGCGCGGGGCACGGAGGCGAAGATCGCCGCGTCGGACAGGGAGTCCCCGAAGGCGACACAGTCGTCGAGCCGGACGCCGAACCGCGCGCACAGCTCATTCGCGATCCGCACCTTGGCCGCCGTGTCCAGGATCCCCGCCCGGTCCACCGGCTGGGTGAACGGCAGGGCCGGCCAGCGTGAGCCGTGTGTGGCGTGCGCGCCCCACGGCAGCAGGAGGTTCACGAAGAAGTCCGGTGAGAGCGAGATGACGGCGCAGTAGTCGCCCCGCGCGCGAATGCCGTCCCAGACCTCCCGGATCCCGGCCAGCCACGGTGCGCCCTCGAAGGCCGCCTCGACCTGTGCGGCGGTGAGCTCCGCCCACAGCTCCCTGGCCAGTACGGCGAACTCGGCGGGGGCCAGACCGGCGGTCAGGAATTCGCGCTCCAGCGCCGCGATCTCGGCACTGACCCCGAGCTGCCGGGAGATCTCAAGGGCGGCGGCCGAGCCGCGGATCAGTGTGCCGTCGAGGTCGAAGAGGTAGAGGGTGGGGGCGCGGTCACGGTCCTGGGCGCGGACGTCGGCGCGGATGTCGGCGCGGTCGTGGGCGCGGATGTTTTCGCCGATGTGCTTCCCGGGGCTGTCCATGTACGCCGAGGTTAGTACGGGCGGTTACTCCCGCCGTCAGACGCCCTGCGGCGCGAATCACGACACCGTGTTTCACGTGAAACCACTCAAGCGGCCCGTCCGCCGGGCACTCCTCGTCGTCCATGTCGCCGTCTCCGTGAGCTGGCTGGGCCTCACCCTGGGTCTTCTCACGCTTGGAATCACCGCGTACACCACCGGCGACGCCACCCTCACCGACGCCTCCTACCGCGCGATGAAGGTCTTCTCCGACTGGCTGCTCGCACCCGTCGTCGTGATCACGCTCGTCAGCGGACTGGTGCTCTCCCTGGGGACACCGTGGGGGCTGGCCCGCCACCACTGGGTCTGGATCAAGTTCTGGATCACCCTGGTGACGGGCGCGGCGACGGTCTTCGCGCTGCGGCCGGGGATCGTGCACGCCGCGGGCAGCGGCGGGATACCCGACAGCAGCCTGGTCGCCGCGCCGTCGGTGGCGACCGGTGCGTACCTCTTCATGACCGTCATCTCGGTGCTGAAGCCGTGGGGGCTGACGCGCCGGGGACGGCGGCTGCGGGCGGAGCGGGTCGGCCGTAGGACATCAGGAGAGCCCTCGAAAGGCGAGCCCGCGAAGAAGCCCCTCAGCCCGATCGCCTGAGTCATGCCGGATCGCCTGAATCATGCCGGTCGGACGAGGGTCGGGGCGGAGGCGGTGGCGCCGGTGGTGTCGGTGGCAGCGGCCTCGCTGTCTCGGGGACCACCACGGCGTTCCAGGGTGTGCGAGACGACGGCGAGGAGCAGCGCGGACGCGGCCAGCACGGCACCGACCCAGTTGGGCGCGGTGTAGCCGAACCCGGCCCCGATGACCAGACCGCCGAGCCAGGCGGCGAGGGCGTTGCCGAGGTTGAACGCGCCGATGCTGACGGCGGAGGCGAGCGTCGGGGCGCCGGACGCCTGGTCGAGCACGCGCTTCTGGAGCGGCGGCACGGTGGCGAAACCGAGCCCGCCGATCAGGGTGATGGTGACGGCCGCGGCGATCTTGTCGTGCGCGGTGAGTGTGAACAGCGCCAGGACCACGGCCAGGGCCCCGAGCGACACGTAGAGCATGGGCATGAGATGGCGGTCGGCGTACCTGCCGCCGATGAGGTTGCCGCCGACCATGCCGAGGCCGAGCAGCACCAGGAGCCAGGTGACGGAGGAGTCGGCGAAGCCTGCGGTCTTCGTCATCATCGGGGTGATGTAGGTGATCGCGGCGAAGACACCGCCGAAGCCGAGGACCGTCATCCCCATGGCGAGCAGGACCTGGACGTTGCGGAACGCGGCCACCTCGTGGCGCAGCCGTACGCCCTTCGGGCGCGGCTGCTCCGGTACGAGCTTGGCGACACCGGCGAGACCGACGACGCCCAGGCCCGCGACGAGGAGGAAGGTCGCGCGCCAGCCGGTGGTCTGGCCGACGTACGTCCCCAGGGGGACGCCCACGACGTTGGCGAGGGTGAGTCCGGTGAACATCATCGCGATGGCGCCGGCCCGTTTGTGCGGGGCGACGAGCCCGGCGGCGACGACCGAGCCGATGCCGAAGAACGCGCCGTGGGCGAGCGAGGCGACGACACGGCCGGTGAGCATGAGACCGAAGGTGGGGGCGAGCGCGGACAGCACGTTGCCCGCGATGAACAGGCCCATCAGCAGCATCAGCATGCGCTTACGGCTGACGCGGGTGCCCAGGATCGTCATGACCGGGGCGCCGAGTACGACTCCGAGGGCGTAGCCGCTGACCAGATGGCCCGCGGTGGGGATGGTGACCCCGTACTCGGCGGCGACCTCGGGGAGCAGCCCCATGATCACGAATTCGGTGGTCCCGATCCCGAACGCCCCGATGGCCAGGGCGAGGAGTGCGAGAGGCATGGGTGAGGGCCTTTCCCGGAGAGGTACGTCGGTGCGGTCGGTGCGTGGCTCACGGTCGGTGCGCTGCTTGACGTCAGTGAGCTGCTTGCGTGCACGCTTTACGAGCGTGGACAATACTTGCAGACGCCGTTTAATTGCAAGCGCGCTATATTGCACACGTGCCCTATCCTGGTCACAGGAAGCTCCCGTCGACGGAGACGGTCGCTGAAGACGTCGGAGACGACGGAGGAAGACGACATGCCAGCCACGGACCCCGCACTCACCGCCCTCGCCCAGGGCTGGGTGGCCCTCTCCCTCCTGCACAGCAGGATCGAGTCGCACATCGAGCGGGCTCTCCAGAGCGGGCACGATCTCAGCGTCCGCGAGTACTCACTGCTCGACGTCCTCAGCCGCCAGCACGACGGCGAGGGCGGGCACCTCCAGATGAAACAGGTCGCCGACGCCGTGGTCCTCAGCCAGAGCGCGACCACCCGGCTGGTCACCCGCCTGGAGGACCGCGGACTGCTCACCCGCTATCTGTGCCCGACGGACCGGCGCGGGATCTACACCGATGTCAGCGAGTCGGGCCTGCGGCTGCTGGCCGAGGCACGGCCGACGAACGACACCGCGCTGCGCGAGGCACTGGACGCGGCGGCCACCAACCCCGAGCTGGCACCGCTGGTCAGGGCCGTGGAGGAACTCCGTGTGCCCGCCGGATCGGCCCCGGCGTAATCTGCGGACCATGAACGATCTGCACATACGGCCGGCCGACGCCGGCGACCTCCCGGAGATCGTGGCGATGCTCGCCGACGACCCGCTGGGCGCGGCGCGCGAGTCGCCGGACGACCTCACCCCGTACCTCAAGGCCTTCGAGCGGCTCGCCGACGACCCGAATCAGTATCAGGTCGTCGCCGAGCGCGACGGACGGGTCGTCGGCACGCTGCAACTGACGATCATCGCGGGCATCTCCCGCCGGGGCGCGACGCGTTCGGTCATCGAAGGCGTACGGGTGCACGCCGACGAGCGCGGCTCCGGCCTCGGCACACAGCTGATCCAGTGGGCCATCGACGAATCCGGGCGCCAGGGCTGCCAGTTGGTCCAGCTGACGTCCGACGCGTCACGTACGGATGCCCGGCGCTTCTACGAGCGGCTCGGCTTCACCGCGTCCCACATCGGATTCAAGCTGAGCCTGTCGGACCCGGCGTAGCCCCCGAGGGGAGGATGGGCCGGGATCGGCGCGTAGTCACCGAGGGGGATGGGCCGGATCGGCGCCGCGTCCGGTTTCACGTGAAACATCACCGGACGCGAGATCTCACAGACCGCGCCAGCCCTGCTCGTCCACCCCGCCCGGGACCGCGTCCCCCGGCTCGTACGGCTCACGGGTGTAGACGAAGGAGCCCAGATCGAGATGGCTCACCTCACCGTCCGGGCGCCGTACGACCTTCAGCGTCTCCCCCGTGTAGTAACCGTCGAGCCCCTGCCAGGTGCCGTCCGGCCGCGCCACGAACCGGGAACGCCGGCCCGCCGCGCGCAGCGGCTGGAAGTCGAGACCCCGGTCCGCCGTCAGACGCAGGACGAACGGGGTCGCGCCCCAGTACCAGGGACCGGTCAGCGCCAGCAGTTCCTGGTCGACCTCGGGCAGTGGCCGCCACGGCTGGGGGATACGGGGCTCCGCGTCCGCCACGATGCCGATCAGTTCGGCGGCGACCACGCCGACGAACGGTCCTGAGGTGGCGTTGGCGAGCGTGACCGCGACCAGTCCGTCCTCGGCACTCACCCAGAGCGCGGCGATGAAGCCCGGCAGCGAGCCGGTGTGCCCGACGAGCGTACGGCCGGCCCCTTGGACGAGCTGGAAGCCGAGCCCGTAACCGCCGCCCCACTCCCCGCCCTCGGGCGGCGTGGCGGGCCTCAGTGCCTCCTGGAGGGACGCGGCGCTCAGCACCCGGTCGTCGCCCTCGGCGAGGAAGGCCCCGAAGCGGCACAGGTCCTCGGCCGTCGACCAGAGCTGGCCGGCCGGGGCCATCAGGCCCAGATCCTCGGCCGGTTCGGGCAGGATCGCGTCGGCCCAGGGATGCACGGCGAAACCACCGGCCGCCGGGGCGACGGGCCGCGCGGTCGTACGGTGCATCGACAGCGGCTCCAGCACCTCCCGCCGCAGCACCTCCTCCCAGGACGCGCCACGCACCGCCTCGATCAGCGAACCGAGCAGCGTGTAGCCGGGGTTGGAGTAGTGGTGCAGCCTGCCGGCGGGATGCAGCACGGGCTGCTCACCGAGCACGTCGGCCAGCTCGGGGCGCGTCGTCCCCGGGGTGCGCTCCCACCAGGGGGCCGGCGCCTCGGCCGCCAGACCGGCCCCATGGCCCAGGAGCTGCGCGACGGTGACCTCGCCGACCCCGGTGCCGGGAAGGTGCTTCTCCAGCGGGTCCGCCAGATCGAGCAGCCCCTCGTCCCGCAGCCGCAGCACCAGAACCGCGGTGAAGCACTTGGTGATCGAGCCGATCCGGTACTGGGTGTCCGCGTCGGGCTCATGCCCGTCCACACAACTGCGCCCGGCCGACCAGACGGTGCGCCCGTCGCGCGCGACCGCGCCGACGACCGAGGGCGCGCGGCCCTCGGACTGCGCGATGGCGATGCGATGGAGCAGGGCTCGCCGGGTACCGGGAAGAAGATCTTCGAAGGGTGAGGTCATGGCACCACATCTATCGGTGGAGCCCTGCCGCGTCGACCACATTTCCGCCTGTCGCGGCGGCGGACGTACTGGCGGACGTACTGGCGGCGTACTGGCGGGCGTACTTTGGTCGACCCGGCATCGGCGAAGAGCCATACCTTGGGCCGACACGGCTGTACAGAAGGCGGATTCCCCGCCCGGACACCCGCTCCTAGCGTCGGGGCATGACAGCCGAGACGACGAGTACCGACAACGGCGAGCCCCCGGCCGCGCCCCCACGCGGAGCCGTACGGCCTTCGGAGCGCGCGCTCGCACCCGACCTCGCGCGCGGGCTCATGCTGCTGTTCATCGTCCTGTCGAACACCGCCTTCCATCTCTGGGCGGCGCGGCGCGGACCCTCCGGCTGGCAGCCGGTGGACGGGGGATGGCTCGACAGAGCCGTCCAGTTCAGCATGATCATCGTCCTGGACCTGCGGATCTATCCGCTCTTCGCCTTCCTCTTCGGATACGGGATGACGCAGCTGTTCCTGCGTCAGAAGGCGGCGGGCACCTCGGAGCGCGCCGCCGTCACACTCCTGCGCAGGCGAAGCCTGTTGCTGATAGCCATCGGCCTGGCGCACTCCGCCCTGCTCATGGCGGGCGACATCGTCGCCTACTACGGCCTGTTGAGCCTCGCCCTCGGCTGGCTCTTCCTCCGGCGCGGCGACCGGGCGCTCGGCTGGTGGATCTGGATCGGGGCGGCGCTGATGGCGGGCAGCGCCGCGCAGCCGGTCGTGACGGTGCTGCTCCAGGGGGATCTGGGCGCCGTGGGAGACGCCGGCGCGGAACCGGGCGCCGACGCGTACGCGGCGGGTCAGGACGGCTGGCTCGCTGCGGCCGGCACCCGCGTGGTCACCGGAGCGTTCATCACCTTCGCCGCCGCGCCCGCGTCCCTGATCGGCGGCGCCTATGTGATCTTCCTGCTCGGCTTCTGGGCGGCGCGACGCCGGATCCTGGAGGAGCCGGGGCGGCACCTGCGGCTGCTGCGCCGTACCGCCGTCATCGGTGTCACGGTCGGCTGGCTCGGCGCGCTGCCCGCCGCGCTGGCCCATGTCGGCGCGATCACCGTGCCGGACGACGCGCAGAGCGAGTCAGGAGTCCTCACCGCGCTCAGGGACATCACCGGCAACGCCGCCGGGCTCGGATACGTCGCCGCCGTCGCGCTGTTCGCGCACTGGTGGACCCGTCGGCAGGACCGCCGGGGCGCGCGAGCCGTCCAGGCGGTGTCGGCGGTCGGCAAACGCTCGCTGTCCTGCTACCTCGCGCACTCGCTCATCTTCGCCCCGCTGCTGGCCGCATGGGGCCTGGGGCTCGGCGAGCATCTGACGAGCGCCACGATGGCGCTCGTGGCGACCGGCGTGTGGCTGGTGACGGTGGCCGGGGCGGACGGCCTGGAACGCGCGGGCCGCCGGGGACCGGTCGAGGCCCTGCTCCGCCGGCTGATGTACCGGTCCGGCGACCGGTCCCGGTCCCGAACCTCAGCCTGACATCGGCGGCACCGGCGCCTCGTAGTCGGGCAGCACCAGCGCCGAGTGGGCCGCGTGCCCCTCCTCCGCGCCCGTTGTCACCATCGCCTTCCCCGCCGTGTCCGGGGCGCTCAGCACCGCGTTGCGGGCGTCCAGTTCCTCGCGCGTCGCCGGTGTCACCACATGGCTGCCGCCGGTCGCCAGCGCCTGGTTGCGCTCCGCGAAGGGCCGCATCCTGTGCTCGTACGCCGCGAAGGCGGCCGTGTGGTCCGCGTGCGAGGCGAGTTCACCGGCCAGCACATACGCGCCGACCAGCGAGACGCTCGATCCCTGGCCGGAGAGGAACGAGGTGGCGTGCGCGGCGTCGCCCGCCAGCGCGACGCGGCCGTGGGACCACCTGTCCATGTGGATCTGGCTCACGATGTCGAAGAAGAGGTCGTCGGCCTCCCGCATCGCCTCCACCAGGCGCGGCACATGCCAGACCTGCTCGGGGAAACGCGCGGCCACCAGGTCGCGCTGGGCCGCCGGGTCGCGGAACGCCTCGAAGGGCGGGGTCGCGCGGCTGAAGGTGAGGAAGCCGTGCAGGCTGTCGGACGGCTCGTGGGCGTAGAGGACCGCGCTGCGCCCCGGCTCGTTCCAGATGACGCCCTCGTGTGCGAGCCCGAAGTCGTTCGGCAGCGTGAAGCCCGCGAAGACATACCCGAGGTAGCGGTGGAAGGGCTCCTCGGGGCCGAAGACCAGCCGGCGTGTGTTCGAGTGCAGTCCGTCCGCGCCGACCACGAGGTCGAAGGTGCGGCGCGTGCCGCTGTCGAAGACGACGTGTACGGCGTGCCCGTCGTCGTCCAGCGTCGCGATCGAGTCGTTGAAGAGGAACTCGACCCGGTCGCGCAGCGGTGTGTAGAGCGCGTCGGCCAGATCGCCGCGCCGGACTTCGAGGTCGAGGCCCGCCTCGCCCCCGGTGATCTGCTCGGGCTCCAGCGCGCCGACCGTCTCGGCAGCCGCGTCCAGGAAGGTGATCCGGCGGGTGTTGACGTGGGCTTCGCGCAGGCGGGGCAGCAGGCCCATGCGGTCCACGACGTCGCGGGCGGTGCCCCGTATGTCGATGGCGTACCCGCCGCCGCGCACGGCGGCGGCCTTCTCGACGACGGTCACCTCGAAGCCGTACCGGTCGAGCCAGTACGCGAGAGCGGGGCCCGCGATGCTCGCTCCGGAGATCAGTACGCGGCGGGCGGGACGGGATACGTGGTTCATTGCTTCTCACCTTTCCGCCGGGGGTGCCCCGGCCTGAAGGCGGTACGCGCGGCGCGAGCGGTGTGAGCCGCAGGAGCAGCGAAGATGCGTACCTTAGGTATCCTTATGGAGACCATACGGCGCCCTTGTCGACGCCGGCCGCTCCCCACGATATAGATACCTAACTCAGGTATGCAAATGGAGAAGCCATGACCCCCGAGTCCCCCGGGGCCCCCGTACCGGAGAATCCGCGCCCCGAACTGCTCGCGGTGCTGCCCCGGATCACCCAGCTCAGCGCCGCCATCACCAAGGGCGGGCTCGCCGGACGCGCCGCCGAGGCGGCCGGCCTCGCCCTCGACCGCCCCGCCCTCGGCGTACTGCTCACCCTCCGAACGGCCGACAGGCCGCTGCGGATCGGCGAGATCGCCGAACGCATGCAGGTCGTGGGCCCGCACGTCACCCGCCAGGTCCAGGCCCTGGAGAAACGCGGACTCGTACGACGTGTCACCGACCCGCACGACCGCCGGGCCAGCCTCATCGAACCGACCGACGCCGGTACGGAGGGGGCCAACCGCTACATGACCTTCCTGTTCGGCTGGTTCGCCGAAACGCTCACCGACTGGCCCGCACAGGACCGCGACGACCTCGCCCGGCTCCTCGCCCGTCTCGTCGACGACGTGACGGCCCGCCTGGCACGCTTCGACAACCCCGGCGATCCCGACAATCCGGGTTCGGGCGCGGGCTGAGCCACGCGCAATCTGCGGCGGACGATGAGCTCCCACTGGCCGACAGGCGACCAGCAGCCGGGCGGCCCCCGGCCGACCCGACTCGACCGCCCCCAGGACAGGCGTGCCGGGTGCGAGCCCGTCGGGTCATCGGCTCAGGTCTGCGCCATGTCCACGAAGCGGGAGTAGTGGCCCTGGAACGCCACCGTGATCGTCGCCGTCGGGCCGTTACGGTGCTTCGCCACGATCAGGTCCGCCTCGCCCGCGCGCGGGGACTCCTTCTCGTACGCGTCCTCCCGGTGCAGCAGCACCACCATGTCCGCGTCCTGCTCGATGGAGCCCGACTCACGCAGGTCGGAGACCATCGGCTTCTTGTCCGTACGCTGCTCGGGGCCACGGTTCAGCTGGGAGAGAGCAATCACCGGCAGCTCCAGCTCCTTGGCCAGCAGCTTGAGGTTTCGCGACATGTCCGAGACCTCCTGCTGGCGGCTCTCGGCGCGCTTGGAGCCGCCGGACTGCATCAGCTGGAGGTAGTCGATGACCACCAGCTTCAGTCCGTTGCGCTGCTTGAGCCGGCGGCACTTCGCGCGGATCTCCATCATCGACAGGTTCGGCGAGTCGTCGATGTACAGCGGCGCCTGCGAGACGTCCGGCATCCGGCGGGCCAGCCGTGTCCAGTCCTCGTCCGTCATCGTGCCAGAACGCATGTGGTGCAGCGCCACCCGTGCCTCGGCCGAGAGCAGGCGCATCGCGATCTCGTTGCGCCCCATCTCCAGCGAGAAGATGACGCTCGGCAGGTTGTTCTTGATGGAGGCCGCACGCGCGAAGTCCAGCGCGAGCGTCGACTTGCCCATGGCGGGACGGGCCGCGATGACGATCATCTGGCCGGGGTGCAGCCCGTTCGTGAGCGAGTCGAAGTCCGTGAACCCGGTGGGCACACCCGTCATCTCGCCGCTGCGTGACCCGATCGCCTCGATCTCGTCGAGCGCGCCCTCCATGATGTCGCCGAGGGGCAGATAGTCCTCGCTGGTGCGCTGCTCGGTGACCGCGTAGATCTCGGCCTGGGCGGAGTTGACGATCTCGTCGACGTCGCCGTCCGCCGCGTATCCCATCTGCGTGATCTTGGTGCCGGCCTCGACGAGACGACGCAGCACCGCGCGCTCGTGCACGATCTCCGCGTAGTACGACGCGTTGGCCGCCGTCGGCACCGACTGGACCAGCGTGTGCAGATACGACGCTCCGCCGACGCGGGTGATCTCACCGCGCTTGGTCAGCTCCGCGGCCACCGTGATGGGGTCGGCCGGCTCGCCCTTCGCGTACAGGTCGAGGATCGCCTGGAAAACGGTCTCGTGCGCCGGGCGGTAGAAGTCGTGGCCCTTGATGATCTCCACGACGTCGGCGATGGCGTCCTTGGAGAGCAGCATGCCGCCGAGCACGGACTGTTCGGCGTCCAGATCCTGGGGCGGCACCCGCTCGAAGCCGGGTGATCCGCCGTCCCACGCGGCGTTGTCCCTGCCGCGCTCGTGCTGCTCCTCGCGGCCTCTTCCCTCACCGCGGCGCTGGCGGGAGACGGGCAGACGATCGCTCGGACCGGCCTCGGTCCAGGGGTCGTCCAACGGCTCGGGAATGCTCATCCGGCCACCTCCTCCCGTCCGCCAAGCGGACCTCGCCGTGCCACTCTTTCTACGGCACGACACTGACAAATCGAGTGGCCTGACTCCGGTTCCGGCGCGTCGGACGTCGGTCCACGGTAGGCCCGCGGGGACCGTCCGCCAATCTGGTTATCCACAGGCCATGTGGACGAAAGACCATATGCTGTGGAGAACTCCGTTGAACCTGTGCACGGACCGGGGGACAGCACTGTGGACAACCTTGCGCTCCTCGCGTCGCACCCACTCTGACCTGGCCTTTCTCCATCCACCGGCTGTGGGGGAGAAAAACTTTTCAAGCTGGTCCAAGATCCGAGCAAACGGCGCACAGCAGTGCCCGAATCCTGCCCGATAGTAAGGATCACTGGCGCATTGCATCTCTTACCTGTGGAAGATTAGATTGAGCGCATGACACAGGTCCCCACGGCACCCGGGCCCGGACCCGACAGCCGGTCCAAGGCCGGCCGCCGACGGCACGATCGCGAGATCGTCGCGCTCGCCGTACCCGCCTTCGGCGCGCTCGTCGCCGAGCCGCTCTTCCTGATGGTCGACAGCGCGATCGTCGGCCATCTCGGCACTCCGCAGCTCGCCGGTCTCGCCATCGCCGCGGCCCTGCTGACGACCGCCGTGAGCGTCTTCGTCTTCCTCGCCTACGCCACCACGGCCGCCGTCGCGCGCCGCGTCGGCGCGGGTGATCTTCAGGCGGCCATCCGGCAGGGTATGGACGGGATCTGGCTCGCCCTGCTGCTGGGCGCCGTCGTCATCGCCGTCACCCTGCCCCTCGCCCCCTGGCTCGTCGACATCTTCGGCGCCTCGGACACCGCCGCCCCGTACGCGATCACCTACCTGCGAATATCCAGCCTCGGCATACCCGCCATGCTGGTCGTCCTGGCGGCGACCGGCGTCCTGCGCGGTCTCCAGGACACCCGTACCCCGCTGTACGTCGCCATCGGCGGCTTCGCCGCCAACGCGGTCCTCAACGTGGCGCTCGTCTACGGCGCCGGGCTCGGCATCGCCGGCTCCGCCTGGGGCACCGTCATCGCCCAGTTCGCCATGGCCACCGCCTATCTGGTGGTGGTCGTACGGGGCGCCCGCCGCCACGGCGCCTCGCTGCGGCCCGACGCCGCGGGGATACGGGCGAGCGCCCACGCCGGCGTCCCCCTTCTGGTCCGTACGCTCTCCCTGCGCGCGGTTCTGATGATCGCCACCGCCGTCGCGGCCCGTCTCGGTGACGCCGACGTCGCCGCCCACCAGATCATCCTGTCGCTGTGGAGCCTGATGGCCTTCGCGCTCGACGCCATCGCCATCGCCGGACAGGCGATCATCGGCCGGTATCTGGGAGCGAACGATCCCCAGGGCGCGAGGGACGTCTGCCGTCGCATGGTGCAGTGGGGCGTGGTCTCCGGTGTGGGGCTCGGGGTGCTCATCGTGCTGGCGCGCCCGTTGTTCATCCCCCTCTTCACCGGCGATCGACTGGTCCAGGACACCTTGCTGCCGGCGCTTCTGGTCGTCGCGGTCACCCAGCCGATCGCGGGCATCGTCTTCGTCCTGGACGGTGTGCTGATGGGCGCGGGCGACGGCCCCTATCTGGCGAAGGCGATGGTCGTCACGCTGGCCGTCTTCGCGCCGGTCGCCCTGCTGGTGCCGGTGTTCGGGGGCGGACTGACCGCTCTGTGGTGGGCCATGACGCTGATGATGGCGGTCCGTCTGGTGACGCTGTGGCTGCGCACCCGGTCCGGCCACTGGCTGGTCACCGGCGCCACCCGCTGACGCCGGCCGACGACGGGCCGACGACGGGACAAAACCGGCCGACGGCCGAGCGGCGGCCGGCCGAACCTCCGCCGTTTCACGTGAAACAGCGAGAGAGGGCCGCACCCCCGGCTGGGGTGCGGCCCTCTCGCTGTCTGTCGGCCAGGCCCTAGGCGGGCACGACCTCGACGCCGAACTTCGCGGCGACCTCGGGGTGCAGACGCACGGACACCTGGTGCGAGCCCAGGGTCTTGATCGGCGAACCGAGCTCGATGCGGCGCTTGTCGACCTCCGGGCCACCGGCGGACTTGATCGCCGAGGCGAGGTCGGCCGGGGTGACGGAGCCGAAGAGACGGCCGGCGTCGCCGGAGCGAACGGCCAGACGCACCTTCACACCTTCGAGGCGGGCCTTGATCTCGTTGGCCTGCTCGATGGTGGCGATCTCGTGGATCTTGCGAGCACGACGAATCTGCTCGACGTCCTTCTCGCCACCCTTGGTCCAGCGGATCGCGAAACCACGCGGGACCAGGTAGTTGCGGGCGTATCCGTCCTTGACGTCGACGACGTCGCCGGCGGTACCGAGGCCGGTGACCTCGTGAGTGAGGATGATCTTCATGATTAAGTCACCCTCCCCTTATCGCGCGGTGGACGTGTAGGGCAGCAGCGCCATCTCACGGCTGTTCTTGACTGCCGTGGCGACATCACGCTGGTGCTGCGTGCAGTTGCCGGTGACGCGGCGGGCACGGATCTTGCCACGGTCGGAAATGAACTTCCGCAGCATGTTCGTGTCCTTGTAGTCCACGTACTGGGTCTTGTCCTTGCAGAATGCGCAGACCTTCTTCTTAGGCTTGCGCACAGGCGGCTTCGCCATGGTGTTTCTCCTGTGTGATCAAGAAAGTGGGAGCGAGCTGCCCTAGAAGGGCGGCTCGTCCGAGTAGCCGCCGCCGGAACCGCCGGAGCTTCCGCCCCAGCCGCCTCCGTTGCCTCCGCCACCCTGCTGCTGCGGGGCACCGCCGCCGGCCGGCGCACTGGTCGCCCAGGGGTCGTCGGTGGATGCTCCACCGCCGCCGCCCTGCTGGCCACCACCGGGACCGCCGCCCCAGTTGCCGCCGCCCTGCTGCTGACCGCCGCCACCGCCGCCGTAACCGCCCTGGGCACCGCGACCGGTGGTCTTGGTGACCTTGGCCGTGGCGGTCTTCAGGCTGGGGCCGACTTCCTCGACGTCCAGCTCGTAGACCGTGCGCTTGACGCCCTCGCGGTCCTCGTACGACCGCTGCTTCAGACGGCCCTGCACGACGACGCGCATACCCCGCTGAAGCGACTCGGCGACATTCTCCGCCGCCTGACGCCAGACCGAGCAGGTGAGGAACAGGCCATCGCCGTCCTTCCACTCATTGGTCTGCTTGTCGAAGATGCGGGGAGTGGACGCGACACGGAACTTCGCGACCGCCGCACCGGACGGGGTGAAGCGCAGCTCGGGGTCGTCGACGAGATTGCCGACGACCGTGATGACGGTCTCGCCTGCCATTGGGTGAACCTCTCGGCGGGGATTGCTTCTGCTGCTGGCTGCTACTCGGACCCGATGACGCTGAGCTGGAAGCTCAGTGGGTCTCGGGGCGGAGGACCTTGGTCCGGAGGACCGACTCGTTCAGGTTCATCTGTCGGTCGAGCTCCTTGACGATCGCGGGCTCAGCCTGCAGATCGATGACCGAGTAGATGCCCTCGGGCTTCTTCTTGATCTCGTAAGAGAGACGACGACGGCCCCAGGTGTCGACCTTCTCCACCTTTCCGTCGCCCTCACGGACGACGGAGAGGAAGTTCTCGATCAGCGGGGAGACTGCTCGCTCCTCGAGATCGGGGTCGAGGATGACCATCACCTCGTAGTGACGCATGTGGAACCCACCTCCTTTGGACTCAGCGGCCACGGTCGTTCCGTGGCAGGAGGGTCGTGATGCGTGAGCAACGGTATCGGCCGCCACTGACAATCCCGCTCGACGAGCGATGATCGCGTTCTGGCCTGGGCAGACACCGGTGCAGACCGTACAGACTACCTCTTGACCGGCTTCCGGTTGAAATCCGGCCGGGTACGGACGCACTCTGGACACATCGGGTGTGGGCGGCGTTACGATGCGCCGCCTTCCGGCAAGGCGCCAGGAGGTGCCCCATGGCACAGGCAATGCAACCGAAGACCACCGGTTCTCTCTTCGCCACCGACCACCGGCCCCATCCCCTCCAGGACACCCTGCTCTGGGTGACCGCGGTACTGGGCGTCACCGCCTTCGTCTCGGGGATGTTCGACAACCTGCATCTGCTCAGCTCCTGGACGGGGCTCATCGGCATCCTCACCGGTCTGTACAGCCAGTTCGTCTCGGTGACGACCCACGAACGGTTCGCGACGCTCATGGGCCTGGGCTCCGCCGCGGTCGGCTTCTACCTCGGCATGGCGCACGGCGGACTGTTCGGCGGTGTGCTGGGCTGAGCCGGGCCGCGACGCCCGCTCCGCCCCGTGGCCAGCCGGGGCGCTCCCACGGCAAGTAGGCTTCGGCGCGAGAGCCGGAGCCCCCCTACTCCATGGGGACACATCTGCGAGGAGCGCCCCGCATGACCCTGACGCTGAGCACCATCAGTCGCGAGCAGCATCTGGCGTACATCCAGAGCCTGCCCGCGGCCAGCCACTGCCAGGTCCCCGCGTGGGCGGACGTGAAGACGGAGTGGCGCTCGGAGAGCCTGGGCTGGTTCGACAGGGACGGCCAGTTGGTCGGCGCCGGGCTGGTGCTCTACCGCCAACTGCCCAAGATCAAGCGGTATCTGGCGTATCTCCCCGAGGGCCCGGTCATCAACTGGTACGCCCCGAACCTGGCCGACTGGCTCCAGCCGATGCTCGCGCACCTGAAGCACCAGGGCGCGTTCTCCGTGAAGATGGGCCCGCCCGTGGTGATCCGCCGGTGGGACTCGGCGGCCATCAAGTCCGGTATCCAGGACCAGGACGTCAAGCGGCTGCGCGACGTCGAGGCCACCCATATCGAGCCGCGCGCCTTCGAAGTGGCCGACCGGCTGCGGAAGATGGGCTGGCAGCAGGGCGAGGACGGCGGGGCCGGCTTCGGAGACGTACAGCCGCGCTACGTCTTCCAGGTGCCCCTGGCCAACCGGTCCCTGGACGACGTCCTCAAGGGCTTCAACCAGCTGTGGCGCCGCAACATCAAGAAGGCGGAGAAGGCGGGCGTCGAGGTCGTCCAGGCCGGCTACAACGACCTGGAGGAGTGGCAGCGGCTGTACGAGATCACGGCCGAGCGCGACCACTTCCGGCCCCGCCCGCTCTCGTACTTCCAGCGGATGTGGACCGTCCTCAACTCCGAGGACCCCAACCGCATGCGGCTGTACTTCGCCCGGCACGAGGGCGAGAACGTCGCCGCCGCGACGATGCTCATCGTGGGCGGCCACGTCTGGTACTCCTACGGGGCGTCGGCCAACCACAAGCGGGAGGTCCGGCCGTCGAACGCGATGCAGTGGCGGATGCTCCGTGACGCCTATGCGATGGGCGCGACCGTCTACGACCTGCGGGGCATCTCGGACTCGCTCGACGAGACGGATCACCTGTTCGGTCTCATCCAGTTCAAGGTCGGCACGGGCGGCGAGGCCGTCGAGTACGTGGGTGAGTGGGACTTCCCGCTCAACAAGCTGCTCCACAAGGCCCTCGACATGTACATGTCCCGCCGCTGACCCTGCCCCCGACCCTCTGGACAGCGGAGTGCCGGCGGTCGGCAGACTGCGGTGCCGGACACCGGACAACCCCGCGAGCGCACCCAACAGAACCAATAATTGCGTAAGGCTCCCAAGGCCTCCCAGAACGTTCATATCCTTCATACACCGCAGCCACGAGAAAGGTTCCGGACCGGCATGGCGCTCTCCCTCTACGTCGACACCGCGCGCTGGCGGGCGCACCAGAAGTCGGTCATTGACCAGTTCCCGGGCCTCGTCCCGGTCTGCAAGGGCAATGGCTACGGCTTCGGCCACGAGCGGCTCTCCGAGGAGACCACCCGCTTCGAGTCCGACATCCTCGCCGTCGGCACCATCTACGAAGCCGCCCGCATCAAGGACTGGTTCAGCGGCGACCTGCTGGTCCTGACCCCCTTCCGCCGCGGCGAGGAGCCCGTACCGCTGCCCGACCGCGTCATCCGCTCCGTCTCCTCGGTCGACGGCGTCTTCGCCCTGGTGGGCGCCCGCGTCGTCATCGAGTGCATGAGCTCCATGAAGCGCCACGGCGTCCGCGAGGAGGAGCTGGGCCAGCTGCACGCGGCCATCGAGGACGTACGCCTCGAAGGCTTCGCCCTGCACCTGCCGCTCGACCGCACGGACGGGTCCGACGCGGTCGAGGAGGTCATCGGCTGGATGGACCGGCTGCGCGCGGCCCGGCTCCCGCTGCACACCATGTTCGTCAGCCATCTGCGCGCCGAGGAACTGGCCAGCCTCCAGCGGCAGTTCCCGCAGACCCGCTTCCGCGCCCGCATCGGCACGCGGCTCTGGCTCGGCGACCACGACGCGACCGAGTACCGGGGCGCCGTGCTGGACGTGACGCGCGTCGTCAAGGGCGACCGGTTCGGCTACCGCCAGCAGAAGACCGCCTCCGAGGGCTGGCTGGTGGTCGTCGCGGGCGGCACGTCGCACGGCGTCGGACTCGAAGCCCCCAAGGCGCTGCACGGCGTGATGCCACGCGCCAAGGGCGTCGCGCGCGCCGGCCTGGCGACGGTCAACCGCAACCTCTCGCCCTTCGTGTGGTCGGGCAAGCAGCGCTGGTTCGCCGAGCCGCCGCACATGCAGGTCTCGATCCTGTTCGTGCCGGCCGACGCGCAGGAGCCCAAGGTCGGCGACGAACTGGTGGCGCACCTGCGCCACACGACGACCCAGTTCGACCGCCTCGTGGACCGCTGACCGCCGCACCACCGCACCACCGCCGCACCACCACCACCGGCAAGCCGCCGGACCGGCCACCGACAGGACCGCCGGAGACCACTCAGGGGCCGTACGGGCAGGACACGCCCGTACCGGCCCCTGACACGTTCCCGAGCCTCGCGGCCCCCGTGCCACCGCCTCACGCGGCCCCGGGCGGCCTCATCCCCCACGACACGCGCTGCGACGCCTCCACCGAGTGCGCCGTGTACTCCCGGGGCCGCGCGGCCCCGCCCAGCACGAACACGTCCGGCGCCCCGTCGAGCACCCCGCCCGACGGATCGTCCGACCCGTCGCGCCGTACGCCGTCGCGCTCCGGCAGCAGGATGTCCCGTACGACGACCGCGCACAGATACAGCGTCCCCAGCAGATGCAGCGCGATGGCCAGTTGATAGCCCTCGGTCGGCAGTCCCTTGTGGGCGTCCCCGCTCGTCGTGTATGCGAGATACATCCAGATGCCCAGGAAGTACATGACCTCGCACGCCTGCCAGATCAGGAAGTCGCGCCACCTCGGCCGGGCCAGCGCGGCGAGCGGGATCAGCCACAGCACGTACTGCGGCGAGTAGACCTTGTTGGTCAGGATGAAGGCGGCCACGACCAGGAACGCGAGCTGTGCGAACCGGGGCCGTCTCGGCGCCGTCAGCGCGAGTCCCGCGATCCCCGCGCACGCCAGGACCATCAGCACCATCGACCAGGTGTTGACGGTCTCGACCTCCAGGGACCGCCCCGTGCGCTGCGTGATGATCAGCCAGAACGATCCGAAGTCGACCTGCCGCTCCTGGCTGAAGGTGTAGAACTTCTTCCACCCCTCCGGGGCGAGCAGCATCACCGGCAGGTTCACCAGCAGCCACGAGGCGGCCGTACCGCCCAGCGCCACCCCGAACTCCCGCAGCCGCCCGGCGCGCCAGCACAGCACCAGCAGCGGCCCCAGCAGCAGTACGGGATAGAGCTTGGCCGCCGTCGCCAGGCCGATGAGGATGCCGAAGGCCAGCGGCCTGCCGCGCGACCACATCAGCATCCCGGCCGCCAGGAGCGCGATGGCCAGCAGATCCCAGTTGATGGTGGCGGTGAGGGCGAAGGCGGGCGCCAGGGCGAGGAGCAGGGCGTCCCAGGGGCGGTGCCGGTGGGTACGGGCGACGCAGACGGCGATGACCACGGCGCAGATCATCAGCATGCCCGCGTTGACCATCCAGTAGATCTGTTCGCGGTGCTGGATGTCGCCGCCGCCGGGCGTGAGCCAGGAGGCGACCTCCATGAACAGACCCGTCAGGACGGGGTACTCCAGATACTGCATGTCGCCGGGGAGCCGGTCGAAGTACGGCACGAGATCGTCGGCGAAGCCGCGCCCGAGGAAGAGGTGCGGGATGTCGGAGTAACAGGCGTGTGTGTACTGGGAGCTGGCGCCCCGGAACCACGCCCACTCGTAGCAGGGCATCTTCTGCACCATGCCGAGCGCGAACATCCCGATCGCCACCAGCGCGACCACGCGCACCGGGGTGAGCCGGCTGGTGCCGTACCAGGCCCAGCGGCCGATGGGACCGCCGATCAGCTCGCTGCCGGACGCGGCGATCCTGTCCCGCCGGGTGGGCGGTACGACCGGCCGGTCCTTGGGCACCGTGGAGTCTTCTGTGCTCGGCATGCCGCCCATCCTGCCGTACGCCGCGACGGGTACGGCAAAGGCCGCCGCACCGGGCCGTACACGCTGTGTGTACGTCCCTGGTGCGACGGCCCTCACGTCGCTCTCGGGCGGCTCGCCGGCCCCGGGGCCCGTCAGCCTCCCGGGCCGCCGATCCACCCTCCGCCGTCATTGCCCTCGGAGTCTCCGCCCTCCGGTGGCGGGCTGGACGATGTGCCCGGGCCGCCGATCACGCCGCCGGGATCCTCGCCGCCCGGACCACCCGGATCACCGGTGCCTCCGTCCTCACAGCCGTTCCACTGGTCGCAGGACTCGGTCGGGTCTGTCGTGGCCGACTCCGACGGGTCCGACGACGCCGACTCGGACGCCGACTCCGACGGGTCCGACGACGCCGACTCGGACACCGACTCCGACGGGGACGGCTCCTCGCTCTTCAGGCCGCCGCCGTAGACGCCCTCGCCGATCGGCTCGGGCTCGGGGAACTTCAGGAGTTTCTCGCCCTTCATCGCGACCGTCATGTAGTCCTGCCAGATGTCGGCCGGGAACGACGCACCATGGATCTTGTCCTGGCCGCCGGTGCCGAACATCTCCAGGAACTCGCGGTTCTTGTTCTCCGCGTTGTCGTCCAGCCGGTACATGTCGATGGCGGTCGACAGCTGCGGGGTGTAGCCCACGAACCAGGCCGACTTGTTGCCGTCGGTGGTACCGGTCTTGCCGGCCACCTCACGGCCGTCCGGCAGCTGCGCCGAGGTGCCCGTGCCGCCCTTCTCCATGACCACGGACTTCAGCACGTCCGTCACATTGTTCGCGACGTCGGCGTCGAAGTTGTTCTTGGCCTTCCCCTCGTGCTTGAAGACCGAGACACCCTCCTTCTTGACCTCCTCGACGGAGTAGGGCTCACGCTGGGTGCCGTTGTCGGCGAAGGTGGCGTACGAGGCGGCCATGCGGATGGCGCTGGGGTCGGAGATACCGATGGAGAAGGAGGGGTTGTTGCCGCCCGGAAGGCTGTCCTTCAGCAGTCCCGCGTCGACAGCGGCCTGCCTGACCTGCGGAATGCCGACGTCCATGCCGAGCTGGACGAAGGGGGAGTTGGCCGAGACCTTCATGGCCTCACGCAGATCGATGTCGTCGTAGTCCTTGTCACCGTCGTTGCGCTGGTGCCACTCCTCTCCCTTCTCGTTGGTCCAGATGCCGCCGTCGTAATCCTTGATCTTCAGCTTGTTCTTGCCGTTGTACCGGCTCTTGTCCGGCGAGACCAGCGTGCGCTCTTCGAGGCTCTGCTCCGGCCCGAGCTTGGGATCGCGTACGCCGTCACGCATCGCCGCCGCCAGGACGTACGGCTTGAAGGTCGATCCGACCTGGGCACCCGTCTGGTCGGCGTTGTTGGTGAAGTGCTTGGTGGCGTCCGCTCCGCCGTAGATGGCGACGATCTTGCCGGTCTCGGGCTCCACCGAGGCGCCGCCGAACTGCACGTGGGTGTCGGTCTTCGGGCGCTTCTCGGGGTCGATGTTCTTCTTGTAGATGTCCGTGACGGCCTTGTTGAGCGCGTCGACCTTCTTCTTGTTGAAGGTCGTCCTGATCTCGAAGCCGCCCTTGGCCAGGTCGTCGGCCGTGTAGCCCCGGTCGTTGTTGTTGATGAAGTAGGCCTTGGCGAGGTCCACGAGGTAGCCGACCTGGCCGCCGAGCTGAGCGTTCTTCTTCGGCTTGTCGGGCATCGGGAAGGTGTCGTACTTCGCCCGCTCCGCGGCCTCGAGATGGCCGTCCTTCACCATCTCGTCGAGAATCCACTTCCAGCGCTTCGTCGCGCGGTCGGTGTTGTTCTTCTCGGTGGCGTTCGCGTCGATCGACGGGTTGCCGTTCGGGTCGTAGTACGTCGCGCCCTTGAGCAGCGTCGCCAGGAAGGCGCACTCGCTCGGGTTGAGCTCCTTCGCGTTCTTGCCGTAGTACGTACGCGCCGCCGCCTGGATGCCGTACGCGCCGCGTCCGTAGTAGGAGGTGTTCAGGTAGCCCGCCATGATCTCGGGCTTCTCCATGTCGGCGCCGACCTTGATGGAGATGAACAGCTCTTCGAACTTACGCTTGAAGGTCTGTTCCTGGTTGAGCATGGCGTTCTTGACGAACTGCTGGGTGATGGTCGAGCCACCCTGCGTCTGACCGCCCTTGGCCATGTTGAACACGGCCCGGCCGATGCCCATGGGGTCGACGCCGCTGTCTTTCCTGAACGTCTTGTTCTCCGCCGAGATCACGGCGTTCTGCATCGATTCGGGAATCTGCTCGATCCCGACGATCTGCCGGTTGGTCTCACCACCGGTGGCGACCATCGGTGTTCCGTCGTCCCAGAGGTAGACGTTGTTCTGGGCCTTGGCGGACAGGCTCACCTGAGGCTTCTCGACCAAGGCGTACGCGATGGTGCCCGCGGCCATCAGACCGCCCATGAAGCCGATGAAGAGACCTGTCACCAGCTTCCAGGACGGCATCCAGCGCTGCCAGCCGTCCTTGTTGTAGCGCGGGTAGTCGATGATCCGCTTCTTGCCCGGCCGTCCTCCGCGCCCTCGGCCGGGAGCGGCGCCGGAGCCCGCCGCGCCCCGGCGGCCCCCGCCACGGCCTCGCTGTGCGGCCCTGCGTGCTTCGGCCCGGCCTCCGTAAGAAGGCTCCGGATCGCTGGATTCGGCGTGGGAGGCCGTGGGGACGCCACGGGAAGGGTCCGCACGGCGGCCGGCCGGCCGCTGCGCGGCACGCCTGGCCGCGGCTCGTCCGCCCCCCTGGCCACCCTGCGGCTGTGGCTGTTTGCGACGGTGCTCGCTCATCGAACGACTACTCCTCGGGCAGGCGCGTACGCCTGGAAGCGGCAGTTGAGTTCCGGTCCCCCCGAAATGAATACGGATGTACCCGCCGTAGGGCTCATCCAGCATGCATCCAGAACGATGACGCTCTCACACGTCACGCGGTTCCCGGTGGTCTGCATGGCGCACAGACTACGCAGGGTCAAACCCCTCCCAGAACTGAACTTCATCCCAAACCAGGCAAGTTACACGCTGTGAATCGTTGATGTGACGCCGTTCACGATGGCCCCTCTTGTCCCATGAGCATCGGTGTTCTATCGTCCCGATGTATCGACTCGATACATCGGGACGGCATAAGCGGCCAGAAGGGCGGAGGAGGCGAGCAGTGAGCAGACGCTCGGGCATCCTTGAGTTCGCCGTCCTGGGTCTGCTGCGCGAGTCTCCGATGCACGGCTACGAGCTGCGGAAGCGGCTCAACACCTCGCTGGGGATCTTCCGGGCCTTCAGCTACGGGACGCTGTATCCCTGCCTCAAGACGCTGGTCGCCAGCGGCTGGTTGATCGAGGAGCCGGGAAGCGCCCCCGAGGAGGCGCTCGCCGCGTCACTCGCGGGCCGCCGCGCCAAGATCGTCTACCGGCTCACGGCGGAGGGCAAGGAGCACTTCGAGGAGCTGCTGTCGCAGGCCGGCCCCGATGCCTGGGAGGACGAGCACTTCGCCGCCCGCTTCGCCTTCTTCGGACAGACGGAGCGCGAGGTACGGATGCGCGTGCTGGAGGGCCGTCGCAGCCGGCTGGAGGAGCGGCTGGAGAAGATGAGCGCCTCCCTGGCCCGTACCCGGGAACGGCTCGACGACTACACGCTCGAACTTCAGCGGCACGGAATGGAGTCCGTGGAGCGCGAAGTGCGCTGGCTCAACGAGCTGATCGAGAGCGAGCGGGCGGGACGGGATCAGCGACGACCCGGCCCGGACAGTCCCACCCCTCAGGGGGACGGTCCGTCGCGGAGCGCTCCGAGCGGCGCGACGGGCGGCACGACCAACAGCAACACCACGGGAGACTCTGACGGCCTGCCCCGGCCCCGGGGTGCTTCCGGAGGTTCGCCTCCGGAAGCCCCCGGCCCGCCGGATCCGTCCGGGGACACCACCTCATGAGGTTCCGCAACAGCGCGGGGCTTCATCGCAACATTGAGATCACACACAGGGAGCAACCAGGATGGGTTCCGTTCGCGTAGCCATTGTCGGCGTGGGCAACTGTGCCGCCTCGCTGGTGCAGGGCGTCGAGTTCTACAAGGACGCCGATCCGGCCGGCAAGGTGCCCGGCCTGATGCACGTTCAGTTCGGCGAGTACCACGTGCGTGACGTGGAGTTCGTCGCCGCGTTCGACGTCGACGCCAAGAAGGTCGGTCTCGACCTCGCGGACGCCATCGGTGCCAGCGAGAACAACACCATCAAGATCTGCGACGTCCCGAACTCGGGCGTGACCGTCCAGCGCGGCCACACCTACGACGGTCTGGGCAAGTACTACCGCGAGACGATCGAGGAGTCGGACGAGACGCCGGCCGACATCGTCCAGACCCTCAAGGACAAGCAGGTCGACGTCCTGGTCTGCTACCTGCCCGTCGGTTCCGAGGCCGCCGCGAAGTTCTACGCGCAGTGCGCCATCGACGCCAAGGTCGCCTTCGTCAACGCCCTCCCGGTCTTCATCGCCGGTACGAAGGAGTGGGCGGACAAGTTCACCGAGGCCGGCGTCCCGATCGTCGGTGACGACATCAAGTCGCAGGTCGGCGCCACGATCACGCACCGCGTGATGGCGAAGCTGTTCGAGGACCGCGGTGTGGTCCTGGACCGCACGATGCAGCTGAACGTCGGCGGCAACATGGACTTCAAGAACATGCTGGAGCGCGAGCGTCTGGAGTCGAAGAAGATCTCCAAGACGCAGGCCGTCACCTCGCAGATCCCGGACCGCGACCTGGGCGCCGACAACGTCCACATCGGCCCCTCGGACTACGTGGCGTGGCTGGACGACCGCAAGTGGGCGTACGTCCGCCTCGAAGGCCGCGCGTTCGGCGACGTCCCGCTGAACCTGGAGTACAAGCTGGAGGTCTGGGACTCCCCGAACTCCGCCGGTGTCATCATCGACGCCGTGCGCGCCGCGAAGATCGCCAAGGACCGCGGCATCGGCGGCCCGATCCTCTCCGCGTCCTCGTACTTCATGAAGTCCCCGCCGGTGCAGTACTTCGACGACGAGGCCCGCGAGAACGTCGAGAAGTTCATCCAGGGCGAGGTCGAGCGCTAGACCCGTCGGGGGAGCATGGTTCTCCCCCGTACACGCGACGACGAAGGGTCCCCGGGCAGCCGTCCGGGGACCCTTCGCGTGTGGCGCACCTGCTGTGTGTGACTCTGATCCACATGTCTGTCGTACGCGATCTGCGCGTGCTCCTGCGTCTGCCCGACTTCCGCCGTCTGCTGACCGTGCGTCTGCTCTCGCAGGCGGCCGACGGAGTCTTCCAGGTCGCGCTGGCCGCGCACGTCGTGTTCTCCCCCGAGAAGCAGACCACCCCCGGCGCCATCGCGTCGGCCATGGCGGTGCTGCTGCTGCCCTACTCCCTCATCGGCCCGTTCGCGGGAGTGCTGCTCGACCGCTGGCGGCGGCGCCAGATCATCCTGTACGGCAATCTGCTGCGCGCCCTGCTGGCCGCCTGCACCGCCGTACTGATCCTCAGCTCCCTGCCGGACTGGCTCTTCTACGCCTCCGCGCTGGCCGTGACCGCCGTCAACCGGTTCGTACTCGCCGGACTCTCGGCCGCGCTGCCCCGCGTCGTCGAGGACGAGCGTCTGGTCGTCGCCAACTCCCTCTCCCCGACGGCCGGTACGCTCGCCGCCACCGCGGGCGGCGGGCTCGCCTTCCTGGTGCGGCTGCTCCTGTCCGACTCCGACGCCGCCGTGGTGCTGGTGGGCGCCGCGCTCTATCTGTGCTCGGCGCTGGCCTCCGTCACCATGGCGCGCGATCTCCTCGGCCCCGATCCGGGACTGGTCCAGCCGCGGCTGAGGGTCGCCCTCGCGTCCACCGCCCGCGGTCTCGGAGCCGGGCTGCGCCATTTGGCCGAGCGGCGTGACGCGGCGGTCGCGCTGATCGCGATGACACTGATGCGCTTCTGCTACGGGGCGCTGACGGTGATGGTGCTGATGCTCTGCCGCTACGCCTGGTCGCTCTCCGAGGAGAACGGGCTCGCCCTGCTGGGCGTGGCGCTCGGCGTCTCGGGTGCGGGCTTCTTCGTCGCCGCCGTGGTCACACCGTCGGCGGTCGGGCGCCTCGGCTCGTTCGGCTGGATGGTGACGTGCGCCGCGTCGGCGGCCGTGCTGGAGCCGGCGCTGGGGCTGGCCTTCGCGCCCGCCCCGATGCTCGTCGCCGCGTTCGTCCTCGGTCTGATCACGCAGGGCGCCAAGATCGCGACGGACACGGTGGTGCAGACGTCGGTGGACGACGCGTACCGGGGACGGATCTTCTCCCTCTACGACGTGCTGTTCAACGTCGCTTTCGTGGGCGCGGCGGGGGTGGCAGCGCTGATGCTGCCGCCGGACGGCCGCTCGGCGCCCCTCGTGCTCGGCGTGGCGGTGCTCTACGCGGCGGTCGCGGCGGGGCTGTTCCGCTGGAAGAAGCTCGCGAAGAAATAGCAGAGGAAGCGGCATGAAGAAGGGGGGCAATGTTTCACGTGAAACATCGCCCCCCACTCTGCCACCGCCGGTGGATGTTTCACGTGAAACATCGACCGGCGCGACGGTCTCGGACTCGCCTCAGCTCTGCTGGGCGGCCCACCACTCCTTCAGCGCGCTCACCGCGTCATCGCGCTCCATCGGCCCGTTCTCCAGCCGTAGCTCCAGCAGGAACTTGTACGCGGCCCCGATCACCGGCCCCGGACCGACACCCAGCGTCTCCATGATCTGGTTGCCGTCCAGGTCGGGCCGGATGGAGTCCAACTCCTCCTGCTCCTGCAACTGCGCGATCCGCTCCTCAAGACCGTCGTACGCCCGCGAGAGCGCCGCCGCCTTGCGCTTGTTACGGGTGGTGCAGTCCGAGCGGGTCAGCTTGTGCAGCCGGTCCAGCAGCGGGCCGGCATCGCGTACGTACCGCCGCACCGCCGAGTCGGTCCACTCGCCGGTCCCGTAACCGTGGAAGCGCAGATGCAGCTCCACCAGCCGTGAGACGTCCTTCACCAGCTCGTTGGAGTACTTGAGCGCGGTCATCCGCTTCTTGGCCAGCTTGGCCCCCACGACCTCGTGGTGGTGGAAGGAGACCCCGCCGTCCTTCTCGAACCGCCGTGTCCGGGGCTTGCCGATGTCATGGAGCAGCGCGGCCAGCCGCAGCACCAGGTCCGGCCCGTTCTCCTCCAGGTCGATGGCCTGCTCCAGAACGGTCAGCGAATGTTCGTACACATCCTTGTGCCGGTGATGCTCGTCGCTCTCCAGCCGCAGCTCGGGCAGCTCGGGCAGTACGCGCTCCGCGAGGCCGGTGTCGACCAGCAGCGCCAGGCCCTTGCGCGGATGGCCGGAGAGGATCAGCTTGTTCAGCTCCTCCCGTACGCGCTCCGCCGAGACGATCTCGATCCGCTCGGCCATGGCCGTCATCGCGGCGACGACGTCCGGGGCGACCTCGAAGTCGAGCTGCGCGGCGAAGCGCGCGGCCCTGAGCATGCGCAGCGGGTCGTCGGAGAAGGACGCCTCGGGGGTGCCGGGCGTGCGCAGCACACCGGCCGCGAGGTCCTGGAGCCCCCCGTGCGGATCGATGAACTCCTTCTGCGGCAGCGCGACGGCCATCGCGTTGACGGTGAAGTCACGGCGCACCAGGTCGTCCTCGATGGAGTCCCCGTACGACACCTCGGGCTTGCGCGACGTGCGGTCGTAGGCCTCGGAGCGGTAGGTGGTGACCTCGATCTGGAAGTCCTGCCGCTCGTCGCCGACCCGGCCCTCCTTCTGGACGCCGACCGTGCCGAACGCGATCCCGACCTCCCACACCGAATCCGCCCAGGGCCGGACGATCTTCAGCACGTCGTCGGGCCTGGCGTCGGTCGTGAAGTCGAGGTCGTTGCCGAGGCGACCGAGGAGGGCGTCCCTCACCGAGCCCCCGACCAGGGCCAGGGTGAAGCCCGCCTCCTGGAACCGGTGGGCGAGGTCGTCGGCGACAGGGGACACCCGCAGCAGTTCGCTGACCGCGCGGCGCTGCACCTGACTCAGTGCAAGGGGAGTCTCTTCGTTGGCGTTCGGCACAACAGAAAAGGGTACGTGCCCCGGTCGGCCGCGGCGTCCGAGTTTCCGGTGCACGGGTTTGCGTCGACCCATGAGATTCTTCCGATCATGAGGGTCGGTCCCCGGCACTTCGTCACAGCGCACATCGTTACCATGCGTGGACGCACAATCGACGACGACCATTGACGACGACGAGGGACGGGCGGGCGCGTGGCCGAGGCGGCAGACATCCAGGGGATGAAGCACTCTCCTGCCCGCCGATGGCTGGGGCGCACCGGCGCCGTGGCCGCAGGGGTGCCGCTCCTGGCCGGGCTACTGGGGGGCCTCGCGGCTCCGCAGGCGACCGCGGCCGTCCCGACCCCCTCGACGGCCGCCACAGAGCCCGTCACGGCGTCCCCGGCGAACACCACGGCCGAGCCGTCCGGGCCGAGCACGGTCGCCATCGCGCTCGACACCCTGGCGCCCAGCGCGCCGACGAAGGGCGACACCCTCACGATCTCCGGGACGGTGACCAACAAGAGCAAGAAGCCGGTCACCGACGCCCAGGTCGATCTCCGGGTGGGACCGCAGCTGACCGGCCGGACCGCCATCGACGACGCGGTCGAGCGTTCCAACGACACCACGTACGACCCGCTGCCGGTGGGCGGCAAGTACAAGGTCGAGTTCAAGAAGCTCGCGTCGGGCATCAGCCACGACTTCGCCCTGTCGGTGCCGGTGAGCAAGCTCGGCCTGGGGGCGGACGGTGTCTACCAGCTCGGTGTGACGCTCACGGGGCGGACGGCGGCCGAGCCGTACGACCACACCCTCGGCGTCCGGCGGACGTTCCTGCCGTGGCAGCCGGAGGCGGTCGACACCAGGACGAAGTTCACCTACCTCTGGCCGCTGATCTCCACCTCCCACGTCTCAGCGGAGACGGGCTCGGACGACCAGCAGACCCCCGTCTTCGAGAACGACGACCTGGCCGAGGAGCTGGCCCCCGGCGGCCGGCTGGAGCAACTCGTCTCCCTGGGCAGCCAGCTCCCCGTCACCTGGGTCGTCGACCCGGATCTGCTCGCCACGATCGCGGCGATGACCGAGCCGTACCGCGTCCGGGACGGCAACTCCACGGTCGCGGGCAAGAACCAGCTCGTGGCCAGGAGCTGGCTCAACTCCCTGGAGAAGGCGGTCCAGGACAATCCCCATATCGTCGCCCTGCCCTTCGGTGACCCGGATCTGGCGTCCCTGGCCCACGGCGGCGAGAACGTGTCCGGCACCCTCGGCCATCTCCAGGGCTCCAGCGAGGTGGCGACGGTGACCGTCGAGTCCATCCTCCATGTGCAGCCCGCCACCGACTTCGCCTGGCCGGTGAACGGCGCCGTCGATCCGTCGATCGTCGATGTGGCGACCTCCGCCGGCGCCGACAAGGTGATCTCGCGCAGCGACAGCATCGAGGACAACCTGCCGTACACGGCCAGCGCGGCACGGCCCATCGGCGGCGGTACGACGGCCGTCGTCAGCGACACCCGGCTGTCCACGGCCTTCGAAGGCGACCTGACCACGGCGGGCAGTTCCACGCTGGCGGTCCAGAAGTTCCTCGCCCAGTCGCTGGCCGTGACCCTCCAGGACTCCTCGAAGCAGCGCAACATCGTCGTCGCCCCGCAGCGGACGCCGTCGGCCAGCCAGGCGCAGTCCATGGCCCGCGCCCTCCAGGGGCTGGACGGGCAGCGCTGGACCCAGTCGTCCGACCTGGTCGCCGCAGCCGCCGCCAAGCCCGACACGAACGCCACGACCAAGGTGCCCGGCGCCACGCGGTATCCGGACAGGCTCCGTGACCAGGAGCTGCCCCCGTCGGCGTTCGAGGAGATCAAGGGGATCGACGAGCGGCTCGGGAAGTTCAAGGCCATCCTGACCCTCCCCGACCGGGTGGCGACGCCGTTCGCCAACGCCGTCAACCGGGCGCTCTCGACGTCCTGGCGGGGCGACGCGACGGGTGCCAGGGAGTACCGGGGCGCGGTGAACCGCTATCTGGTGAGCCTCACCAACGAGGTCCAGCTCATCCAGAAGTCGGAGCTGACCCTGTCCGGACGCAGCGCGACCATCCCGGTGACGGTCCAGAACCAGCTGCTGCAAGGTGTCGACCACCTCGTCCTGCGTCTTCAATCCACGAACAAGACCCGTCTGAAGCTGGACGACGGCAGCGCCGTCGCCCAGCAGACGATCAGGATCGACGGCGGACACACCCAGGTGGTGAAGTTCACCGGCGACGCCAACGCCAACGGGCCCGTGGGCCTCACGGCGCAGCTCTACACCTCCGACGGCCGGCCCTACGGCGACCCCATGACGTTCCAGGTCCGGGTCTCCGAGCTGACTCCCACCGTGATGCTCGTCATCGCCGGCGGTGTGCTGCTGCTCGTCCTGGCCGGGGTCAAGATGTACAGCCAGCGCAAGCGGGCGGTCGCGGCGAAGGCGGCGGAGGACAAGGCCGCGGCGGAGGCCGCGGAGGCCGGTGACACCGACGCCGACTCCGACTCCGACGAGGCCGCCGACGGGAGCGCCGAGCAGAGCGACACCCACGGCGACGGCTCCGAGGACGGTTCCGGGGACGCCGCCGACACCGACGTGGAACCGGCTCCGGAACCGGAACCGGCACCCGCCGCTCCGCCCTCGGCGGAGAAGATTCCCGCAGACATCAACGGCGCCGAACCCGGGCAGCCGAGTGACCCGACCCCGGACACCCGTCCGGAAAGCGGGGACCCGTCGGGCAAGGGTGAGAAAGTGGACCGTTGAGGATGTCGTGGCCGGCCGGCCGGGGACGATGAGGTGGGGTAAACCATGAACGCGCCGTACGACGGTGACCGCGGGCAAGGTCCTGGCGGCGATCCGGCAGGGCATGTTCCGCCGGGACCCCCCGCAGCCGACCCCAACGCCACCGTGCCCGACCCCGCGACGCCGGATCCGTACCAGGGCGGTCCGTACGCCCAGGGCCCGCACGCCCAGGGTCCCTACACCCAGAATCCGTACGCCCAGCCCCCCCACGCCCAACCGCCGTACGCCCAGGCCCCGTACAGCCCGGAGCAGTACGGCCAGGACGCCTACGCCCAGGATCCGTACGTCCAGGACGCCTACCACCCCGATCCCTACCGCGCGCAGGACCTCTCGGCGCAGGACCCGGTGTCCGAGGCGCTGTACGACCGCGCCGCGCATCCGCCGCCGCCTCCCGGCACCTATCCGGAGACGACGCCGCTCTACCAGCAGCCGCCGGTGCAGCAGTACGCCCCGGATCCGCGCGTCTGGGCGCAGCCCCCGCCGCCGGAGCCCGACGGCCCCTCACGCCACCTTCCGTTCGGGGACGACGCGCGCACCACACAGTTCATGGGCGTCGACGAGCTGGTGACCCGGGCCCGTACCGACGAGCAGGAGCCCGACGCCTTCGCGCACCTCTTCCGCGACCAGCAGGGGACAGGCCGGCCGCCGGCCGCCACCCCCGAGGCGGCCCCGGCGCCGGCGCCGGCGAAGAAGGCCGGCGGACGGGCCTCGGGACTGCTGAAGTCCAGCGCGGTGATGGCGGCGGGCACGCTCGTCTCCCGGCTCACCGGCTTCGTGCGCTCTGCCCTGATCGTGGCCGCGCTCGGCGCCGCCACGCTCGGCGACACCTTCCAGCTCGCCATCACCCTGCCGACGATGATCTACATCCTGACCATCGGCGGCGGCCTCAACTCGGTCTTCGTCCCGCAGCTCATCCGCGCGATGAAGGACGACGAGGATGGCGGCGAGGCGTACGCGAACCGCCTGCTCACCCTGGTCATCGTCATCCTCGGCACACTCACCGCGCTCTCGGTGCTCGCCGCCCCGCTGCTGGTGCGCCTGATGTCGGTGAGCATCGCCGACAACCCGGCGGCCAACGACGTCGCCGTCACCTTCGTGCGCTACTGCCTGATCACCATCTTCTTCATGGGCGTGCACGTGGTGATGGGACAGATCCTCAACGCCCGCGGCAGGTTCGGCGCGATGATGTGGACCCCGGTCCTCAACAACATCATCATCATCGCCACCCTCGTCATGTTCATCTGGGTGTACGGCGCCGCCGAGGACTCCGGGATGACGGTCGCGTCGATCCCGCCCGAGGCGGAACGCCTGCTCGGTGTCGGCGTGGTGCTCGGTCTCACCGTCCAGGCCCTCGCGATGATCCCCTACCTCCGGGAGACCGGCTTCCGGATCCGGCTGCGCTTCGACTGGCGCGGCCACGGCCTCGGCAAGGCCGCCAAGCTCGCCAAGTGGACCGTGCTGTTCGTCCTCGCCAACCAGGCGGGCGTGCTCGTCGTCTCGCAGCTCTCCACGGCGGCGGGCGTCGACTCGGGCACCCAGGGCGCGGGTTACATCGCCTACTCCAACGCCCAGCTGATCTGGGGCATGCCGCAGGCCATCATCACCGTCTCGGTCATGGCGGCCCTGCTGCCCCGGCTCTCCCGCTCGGCGCACGACGGCGACACCGGAGCCGTACGCGACGACATCTCGCAGGGCCTGCGCAACTCGGCCGTCGCGATCGTCCCCGTCGCCTTCAGTTTCGTCGCCCTCGGCATCCCGATGTGCACCCTGATCTTCGGCTCCTCCGGCATCGAGTCGGCGCGCTCCATGGGCTACATGCTGATGGCGTTCGGTCTCGGTCTGATCCCGTTCTCCGTGCAGTACGTGGTGCTGCGCGCCTTCTACGCGTACGAGGACACCCGAACTCCCTTCTACAACACGGTCATCGTGGCCGCCGTGAACGCCGCCGCCTCGGCCGTCTGCTTCGTCGTCCTGCCCTCGCGCTGGGCTGTCGTGGGCATGGCCGCCTCGTACGGCCTCGCCTACGCCGTCGGCGTGGGCATCGCCTGGCGCAGGCTCAAGAAGGTGCTGGGAGGCGATCTGGACGGCTCTCACGTACTGCGTACCTACGCCCGGCTCTGCCTGGCGTCCGTACCCGGCACGATCGCCGCCGGCGCGGTCGCCTACTTCGTGCTGGAGAAGCTCGGCAGCGAGGTACTGGGCTCGTTCGCCGCGCTGGCGGTCGGCGGAATCGTCCTGCTGGGCGGCTTCTTCGTCGTCGCGCGAAAACTGCGTATCGAAGAGATGAACGCCTTGGTCGGAATGGTCAGAGGCCGCCTCGGACGCTAGCGCGCGGCGCCCGAGCACAACCATCGTCGGCCGCCGTGTGTCGTGCATAGCGTCCAACTGTGGGCACAATTGGCGTGGCTGTTGGACAGTGCGCAACGGATGGGGAGGCAGGAGCGACGGTGGCGGAACGGAGCACGGCTGCCGTCGAGGTGGCCGACAACAGCGGTGACGAACCGCCGGCCGCCCAGGCGGAGAAGGCCACCACCGACGGGGTGGCGAAGGCCCAGAACGCGACAGAGGACGAGCAGACCGGGGAGTCCGAACCGAAGAAGGCGGCAGCGCCCGACGCCGAGAAGCCGGCGAAAACCGGGGACGAGGACACGGCGGGACCGGGCGACGGAAAGCGCCAGGAGCCCCGGCCGACCGTGGCCGCCCCCGAACTCCACAGCGGCCACAAGCTCGCCAGACGCTACCGCCTTGAGGAGTGCATCACCCGTCTGGACGGATTCAGCAGCTGGCGCGCGGTCGACGAGAAACTGCGCCGCGCCGTCGGTGTGCACCTCCTGCCCGCCGACCACCCGCGAGCCCGCTCCGTACTGGCCGCGGCCCGCTCCTCCGCCCTCCTCGGCGACCCCCGCTTCGTCCAGGTCCTCGACGCCGTCGAGGAGAACGACCTCGTCTACGTCGTCCACGAATGGCTGCCCGACGCGACGGAACTGACCGCGATCCTCGCCGCGGGCCCCATGGAGGCCCACGACGCCTACCAGCTCGTCAGCCAGCTCTCCCAGGCGATGGCCGCCGCGCACCGCGAGGGCCTGGCCCATCTGAAGCTGACGCCCGGAGCCGTCCTGCGCAGCTCCACCGGCCAGTACCGGATCCGCGGCCTCGCCGTGAACGCGGCCCTGCGCGGCATCAGCGCGGAGCGCCCGCAGCGCACCGACACCGAGGCGATCGGCGCGCTCCTGTACGCGGCGCTGACCCACCGCTGGCCGTACGAGACGGACGCGTACGGCCTCGCGGGGCTGCCGAAGGGCGTCGGTCTGATCCCCCCGGACCAGGTACGCGCCGGGGTCCACCGAGGTCTGTCCGAGCTGGCCATGCGTGCCCTGGTCAACGAGGGCGCCACCGCCTCGCGGCAGGACCCGCCCTGCACCACGCCGGACGAACTGGCCAAGGCCGTCGCCGAGATGCCGCGTGTCCGCCCCCCGGAGCCCACGTTCGCCGCGCCGCCCGAGTACCAGCGCACCACCTACCAGCAGGGCTCGTACGCGCGCCCCGCCACCCGGCCCATCGGCGCGCCCGCCCCGCAGCCCGTGCCCGTCCCGCCACCGCCCCTCCAGAGCCGTACCGGAAAGGCGCTGAAGTGGACGGTCTCCGCGCTCCTCATCGCCGTGCTGGGGCTCGCCAGCTGGCAGGTCGCCGACCATCTGCTCAACCGCTCGGACGGGGACGAGACGACACAGTCCCAGTCGACGGAGGGCGAGCAGGAGAAGCCCCCGCCCCGGACGCCGAAGGATCTGAAGATCTCCGACGCCTCGGTGTTCGCGCCCGACGGTGACGGTGTGAAGGCCGAGGACGTCCACCTGGCCACGGACGGCAACAACGGCACCGCCTGGATCACCCCGAAGTACACCGGGTACGCGAACTACGGCAATCTCCCCAACCGCAAGGGCGGCAGCGGGATAGTCGTCGATCTCGGCAGCGTGCAGGATGTGTACGGCGTCGATGTCGCCATGTACCGCGGCGGCCAGAAGGTCCAGGTCCTCGCCGCCGGTGAGGACGCCTCCTCGCCGGCTGCTCTGTCGGACTTCTCCCAGCGCCTCACCGAACTGGGGCAGACCGGCAGCAATGTGAAGGCGGCCCTGGACAAGCCCGTCAGAACCAGATACGTACTGATCCACATCACGGAACTGGCTCCGGAGTCCGCGAACGAGTTCCGCGGCGGAATCTCGGAGATCAAGGTCATAGGCTGACCCGCGGACCAGGGGAGGGGGCTCACCGTTGGAAGACGCCGCACTCGGCGACCTGAACGACCAGGACCTCCTGGCGCGTCATGTCGACGGGGATCCTGACGCCTTCGGTGAGCTCGTACGACGCCACCGCGACCGCCTCTGGGCCGTGGCGCTGCGCACGCTGGGAGACCGCGAGGAAGCCGCGGACGCCGTGCAGGACGCGCTCGTGTCCGCCTTCCGCGCCGCGCACACCTTCCGCGGCCAGTCCGCCGTCACGACCTGGCTGCACCGCATCACCGTCAACGCCTGTCTCGACCGTGCGAGGAAGGCCGCCTCCCGCAAGACCTCCCCCGTGGACGACACGGAGCGTCTGGAGCAGCTTCTCGAACCGCACGAGTCGGCCGAGGCCCCCGCCCAGCGTCAGGACCTCCACCGCCAGCTTCTCGTCGCCCTGGCCAAGCTGCCCCCCGACCAGCGGGCCGCGCTGGTCCTGGTCGACATGCAGGGGTATCCCGTGGCGGAGGCCGCACAGGTCCTCGACGTACCCGTGGGGACGATAAAGAGCCGCTGCGCGCGGGGGCGGGCGAGACTCCTGCCGATGCTCGCCCATCTGCGGGAGAGCAGCGGCGGCACCGGCGAGAGAGGCGGTCTGGGACCACAAAGGAACCGGACGCCGGGGACATCCGTCCCATCGGAGCCGGGACCCCCGAACAGAGGACCGGACACAGGGCCGGAGACCGGACCAGACGCGGGACCACAAGGTCCTGCCGCCGTGAAGGGAGGAGGTGGGCGCGCGTGACAACCGAAACCGGCACGACCGAGCACCCGGACGTCTCGGAGATCTCCGACCTCACGGAAGGCCTGCTCTCCCCCGGGCGGAGCGCCGAGGTGCGCGAGCATCTCGACGGGTGCTCGCTGTGCGCCGATGTGTACGAGTCGCTGGAGGAGATCCGCGGACTGCTGGGCTCGCTGCCCGGCCCGCCGCGTATGCCCGCCGATGTGGCCGCGCGGATCGACGCCGCCCTGGCCGCCGAGGCTCTGCTGAGCGCGACCGCACCGGACGAGCTCACACCGGACGACACCGCCGATGTTTCACGTGAAACATCGCCCGCCGCCACGTCCACCACTGACGCTCCTCGGACGGACCGGGCCGACCGCCCCGCAGGGCACCCCCGGGCTGCCACCGGCCCCGGCCGCACCCGGCGGCAGCGCCGTCGGCGCGGTGCCATCCTCGGCTCGGTCTTCGGTACGGCGGCGATCGGCGTGAGCGTTCTGCTGTTCCAGACGTTGTCGCTCTCCGGGGGAGACTCCTACAAGAGCGACGCGGGAGCGACGTCGGCCAAGAGCGCCGGTGCCGCGTTCTCGGGCACCGGGATCGAGGAGAAGGTCCACTCGCTGCTGAAGCCCGCCCCCGCCACCGGCGAGCCGCATGTGGCCGAAGGCCAGGACTCCACCAAGACAGCGCCCAGCACGTCGGCGTCCCCCCGGCTGATGCAGCAGGTGCCGCCCTGCATCCAGCAGGGAACGGGCCGCACGGACTCACCGCTCGCCGCCGAGAGGGGCACGTACGAGGGCACGGACGCCTTCCTGCTGGTCCTCTCGGACCCCACCGACGGCGACTTGGTGGAGGCGTATGTCATTGACGCCGCGTGCGTCGACAACGTCCCGCCCGTCAAGGGTGAACTCCTGCTCTCGCAGAGCTATCCCCGCCGCTGACCGACTGCCCGGCGCCGCCGGACCTCGCGGGAATGCGAGGCCCGTAGGATCCGTTGGGTGGGGTGAGAGTCCTGAACCGCCCCGTCGGCAGTAGCAGGCAGTCTTCAGAGACGAGGAAGAAACCCGTGAGCGACGTCCGTAATGTGATCATCATCGGCTCCGGGCCGGCCGGGTACACGGCTGCGCTCTACACCGCACGCGCGTCGCTGCATCCCCTCGTGTTCGAGGGTGCCGTCACCGCGGGTGGCGCGCTGATGAACACCACTGATGTGGAGAACTTCCCCGGCTTCCGCGACGGCATCATGGGTCCCGACCTGATGGACAACATGCGGGCGCAGGCAGAGCGGTTCGGCGCCGAGCTCGTCCCGGACGATGTCATCTCGGTCGACCTCACCGGGGAGATCAAGACGGTCACCGACACGGCGGGCACGGTGCACCGGGCCAAGGCCGTGATCGTGACGACCGGCTCGCAGCACCGCAAGCTCGGACTTCCCCGCGAGGACGCCCTCTCCGGACGCGGCGTCTCCTGGTGTGCCACGTGTGACGGGTTCTTCTTCAAGGACCAGGACATCGCGGTGGTCGGCGGCGGCGACACGGCGATGGAGGAGGCGACCTTCCTCTCCCGGTTCGCCAAGTCGGTCACGATCGTCCACCGCCGTGACAGCCTGCGGGCCTCCAAGGCCATGCAGGACCGCGCCTTCGCCGACCCGAAGATCCGGTTCGCCTGGGACAGCGCGGTCGAGGAGATCCACGGCGACCCGAAGCTCACCGGTCTGACCCTGCGCAACACCAAGACGGGTGAGACGTCCGAGCTGCCCGTGACCGGGCTGTTCATCGCCGTGGGCCACGACCCGCGTACCGAGCTCTTCAAGGGCCAGCTCGACCTCGACGGCGAGGGTTACCTCACGGTCGACGCGCCCTCGACGCGCACGAACCTCACGGGTGTCTTCGCCGCCGGCGACGTCGTCGACCACACCTACCGACAGGCGATCACCGCCGCGGGCACCGGGTGCTCCGCGGCCCTCGACGCCGAGCGCTTCCTCTCCGCGCTGGCCGACGGCGAGAACGCCGCCGAACCGGAGAAGAGCACCGAGCCGGAGAAGACCGCCTCCGTCTGACCAGCAGTTCCGACCCGACACCCCACGAAGTTAGGAGGCCGCCGTGGCCGGCGACCTGAAGCATGTGACCGACGACTCGTTCGACGAGGACGTCCTGAAGAGCGACAAGCCCGTACTGGTGGACTTCTGGGCCGCCTGGTGCGGACCGTGCCGCCAGATCGCTCCGTCTCTCGAGGCCATCGCGGCCGAGCACGGCGACAAGATCGAGATCGTCAAGCTCAACATCGACGAGAACCCGGCCACCGCGGCCAAGTACAACGTCATGTCCATCCCGACGCTGCACGTCTACCAGAACGGCGAGGTCGCCGAGACCATCGTCGGCGCCAAGCCGAAGGCCGCCATCCTGCGCGACCTGGAGCGCTTCATCAGTGGCAGTACGCCGGTGAGCAAGTAAGCAGGCGACTGAGCACCACGCGATGTTTCACGTGAAACGGGCCCGTCCTCCTCGGCCAGGGGGACGGGCCCGTTTCACATATCCACGACGACGCGCGAGCGCCCCACTCAGAGCGGTCTGAGCGCCGGGTCCTTCTTCACCGCGCCCAGCAGCCTGTCCAGCGCGTGCTCGACATCTTCCTTCCAGGACAGCGTCGTCCGTAGATCAAGCCTCAGCCGTGGGTACGTGGGATGCGTCCGTACGGTCTTGAACCCCACCGCCAGCAGATGGTCCGCCGGAAGCACACAGGCCGGCTCCTTCCACCGCGCGTCCCCGAACGCCTCGATCGCCTTGAACTCGCGCCGCAGCAGATCCTTGGCGACGGTCTGCACCATCACACGGCCCAGCCCCTGTCCCCGATAGCCCGGCATGATCCAGCCGGTCATCAGCTGTACGGCGTCGGGAGAGACCGGGCTCGTCGGGAACGCCGTGGCACGCGGCACATACGCCGGAGGCGCGTACAGGACGAAGCCCACCGGCACGTCGTCCACATAGACCAGCCGGCCGCACGACCCCCACTCCAGCAGGACGGCCGAGATCCAGGCCTCCTTCTCCTCCCGGGCCCTGCCCGCTCCTACCGCCGCTTTCCCCCTTACCGGATCAAGCTCCCAGAAGACGCACTCCCCGCATGGCCGGGGGAGGTCGGGAAGGTTGTCCAGCGTGAGCGGTACGAGCCGACGCCCCATCGAGGCAGTTCCTCACTTCCTGCGCCTGCCGCGCCACGAGCCGCGGTCAGCGCGCTGCGCTCCCGAAGCAGGCTGCCGACGAAGCCGCCGACGACCCCCAGGCCCAGTCCAGCTGACATCAGTTGGCTGCGGCTCACCGATTGCATGGCCCCGCCCTTCCTCTGAGATGGATCAAGGTGGATGCGCCATACCAGAACGCATCGTATCCACCCAGAGATGCCCCGCACACCGGGGGACGGCAAAGGGCGGGCCGTGTCCGGCACGTAGCGGACTCGGCCCGCCCTGATGGCGGTGGGCGGGGCGTCAGCCCTCGTCCGGCTCCAGCCCGTTGGACCGCTCCGGGCCGTCCACACCGTCCGCGTGGTCCCCGTCCTCGTCCGCGGGGCCGCGGTCGAGAACGCGTCCCTCACCGGGGGCGAGGGTACCGAGGATGCGCTCCAGATCGACCAGCGAGGCGAACTCGACGGTGATCTTCCCCTTCTTCTGGCCCAGGTCGACCTTCACCCGGGTCTCGAAGCGGTCCGACAGCCGGGAGGCCAGATCGTTCAGCGCGGGCGACGGCAGGGCGCCGGCCCGCAGGCCCTTCGACCGGGGCGTGCTCTTCGGCCGTGAGCCCATCAAGGTCACGATCTCCTCGACGGCGCGTACGGACAGCCCCTCGGCCACGATGCGATGAGCCAGCCGGTCCTGCTCGTCCGAGTCGTCCACCGAGAGCAGCGCCCTGGCGTGCCCGGCCGACAGCACACCGGCGGCGACCCTGCGCTGCACGGGGAGCGAGAGCCGCAGCAGCCGCAGCGTGTTGGAGACCTGAGGGCGCGAGCGCCCGATCCGGTCGGCCAGCTGATCGTGCGTGCAGTGGAAGTCCTTGAGCAACTGGTCGTAGGCGGCGGCCTCTTCCAGCGGGTTCAGCTGTGCGCGGTGCAGGTTCTCCAGCAGCGCGTCCAGGAGCAGCTTCTCGTCCTCGGTGGCCCGGACGATCGCCGGAATGCGCTCCAGGCCGGCTTCCCGGCAGGCCCTCCAGCGCCGCTCGCCCATGATCAGCTCGAAGCGCTCCGGCCCCAACTGCCGTACGACGATGGGCTGGAGCAGTCCCACCTCCTTGATGGAGGTGACCAGCTCGGCCAGCGCGTCCTCGTCGAACACCTCACGGGGCTGCCGCGGGTTCGGCGTGATGTAGTCCATCGGCACTTCGGCGAAGTACACGCCTTCCGGCACCGTCACATCGGACGGGGCAGGCGTGTCCTGGGCGGGAATCTCCGCCGTCGCCGGAGCGGGCGTCTGCGGCAGCGTTGTCACCTTGGCCGCAGCGACACCCCGCTCGGCCGTCAGGACCGGTCCCTGTCCGGGGGAGTTGGTCTCCCCGGCAGAGGCCGGCTGCTTCTCCTGCGGAGCCGCGGGGATCAGCGCATTGAGCCCACGCCCCAAACCTCTACGTCGGTCGCTCACTGCGTCCCCTCCGAAATGCTCTGCTGACTGTTGCCGATCGCGTGGGCATGCTTGACGTCGTAGCTCATGCCGACCCCACGCAGGGCGATTTCACGAGCCGCTTCGAGGTACGACAGGGAGCCGCTGGAACCCGGATCATAGGTCAGGACCGTCTGCCCGTAGCTGGGCGCCTCCGAGATGCGGACCGAGCGGGGGATGCTCGTCCGCAGCACCTCCTCACCGAAGTGGCTGCGGACCTCGTCGGCCACCTGCGAGGCGAGCCGGGTCCTGCCGTCGTACATGGTGAGCAGAATCGTGGACACATGCAGTGTGGGATTCAGATGCGCCCGCACCAGGTCCACGTTCCGGATCAACTGCCCCAGCCCTTCGAGCGCGTAGTACTCGCACTGGATGGGGATCAGCACCTCCGCGCCGGCGACCAGCGCGTTGACGGTCAGCAGACCGAGCGAGGGCGGGCAGTCGATCAGGATGTAGTCCAGCGGCTGCTCGTACGCCTCGATCGCCCGCTGAAGCCGGCTCTCCCGCGCGACCAGCGACACCAACTCGATCTCCGCACCGGCGAGGTCGATGGTGGCGGGCGCGCAGAAGAGACCTTCGACGTCCACCACGGGCTGGACCACCTCGGAGAGCGGCTTGCTCTCCACCAGGACGTCATAGATCGAGGGGACTTCGGCATGGTGATCGATCCCGAGCGCCGTGGAGGCGTTGCCCTGGGGATCGAGGTCGACCACGAGGACGCGCGCGCCGTGCAGCGCGAGCGAGGCGGCGAGGTTGACCGTGGTCGTGGTCTTGCCGACGCCACCCTTCTGGTTGGCGACGACCATGACCCGGGTCTGCTCGGGGCGTGGCAGGCCCTCACCGGCACGGCCCAGGGCCTCCACGGCCAGCTGGGCAGCACGGCCGATGGGGGTGTCGTCCATCGGGGGGGGGGGGGGGGGGGGGGGGGGGTGGACCCCCGGGCGGCCCCCCCCCCCCCCGGCGGCCGGGGGGCGGCGCGCGCCGGCGCCCCGCGGGGGGGGCGGCGCGCCGAATAAACAAAAAA